>CAMBFX010000144.1 GCA_945865695.1 Chryseobacterium gleum
TTGTTAATAGATCTATTTATGGGAAAGGTTAATCGTTTTTTTGCTCATCTCATAAATAACACACTTTGGAAAAGAATTAAGTATCAATTTTCCGATTTGCGTAAATGGGATAACATGAAAGCGGGTAAGCGAAAATTTGTAATCTATAAACTTACCAAGCAAACCAAATTGAAATTGTATCCCGATAGTTATTTATCTTATTTAATTCTAAGAGGAGATTTTGAAAGAAATGAGTTGGTTTTTTTTGAACAGTACTTAAAAAAAGGAAATATTTTTATTGATATTGGAGCCAATGTCGGTCTTTTTTCATTGTTGGCTTCAGAAAAAGGTTGTCAAGTGTACTCTTTTGAACCAACCCCAAAAACATTTGATCGATTGAATGAAAATGTTGATTTAAATAATTATACAAATATTCAAACATTCAATATTGCATTAAGTAATACCAAAGGAGAAACAAGTATGAATGTTGCAGAAAATGGGATGGACGCCTGGAATAATTTGTCAACGGAAGCTAATGAGGACGGATTCATAAAGGTTAAAATAAATACAGATACACTAGATAATTTTATTCAATCACATTTTCCTGAATTCAATCAGGAAATTATTATTAAAATGGATGTAGAAGGGTGGGAAAAATTTGTTATCACTGGTGGAAAGAAGTCATTGAAAAATGGAAAATTTCTTCTTATGATAGAATTTAACGATGAAAATTTCTTAAAGAATGATTATTCAGGCCAGGAAATTATAAGCATGATGAGCGAGCTTGACTACTCGTTTTTTGAATGGAAGAACGATCGTTTGGTTCCTCATGTGAACCGAGATAAATACGAGTATACTAATCTTATTGCCATCAAAAATAAGTTCAATTCATAATCATGAATTTAGTAGAACAAGAATTGTCAAATTTAAAATGGTTTAAAAAACCAGTATCAACTATTAGTAAAGATTCAAGTTGGCCCAAAATTTCAATTATTACTCCTTCGTTTAATCAAGGATCTTTTATAGAAGATACAATTTTGTCAGTCTTGAATCAAAATTATCCTAATCTAGAATTTATCATAATTGATGGAGCAAGTACTGATCATTCAGTGGAGATTATTCGTAAATATGAAAAGTATATTTATTATTGGATTAGTGAAAAAGACAATGGACAAACTCATGCAATTAATAAGGGATTCGAGAAAGTAACAGGTGAAATTTTTAATTGGCTAAATTCGGATGATTTATTAGCTGAAAATGCGCTATTTGAAATTGCTAATTCATTCAAAAAAGACCAAAATAGTACCGTCTACTGCGGAAGAGAATGGAGATTTATGGCTGATAAATTTATCAATCATTCATATGGCTCCGATTTATCCAATTCACTCGAGACTGCTTTGATTAAAGCACATATTGATCAGCCGTCCACCTATTTTAAAACAAATTCTATTAGATCTATCTTTCCATTGAATGAAAAATTGCGGTTTTGTATGGATACTCAACTCTGGTTAAACTATCTTCTTTTAGAAGGGAATTCAAAAGCTATTCAAACCGAAAAAATTATTTCATATTTTCGCTATCATAACGATTCAAAAACGTTTATAAATGCTCCAAAATTCAAATTAGAACTTCTTGATATTTTATCAGATTTAGACCATTTTCTGCATCAAAGAGAATCACGTTATTTCAAAAGTTGCCATCAAATTATTGATAAAGAATTTATTTCAAATGAAGTAAATAAAATTCAATCAAAAAATGAAGAAGATCCATCCAGAATCTTTCGTGATTCTGCTGCCTATTATCATTATATCGGACTTATAAAACCAGCGAAATATTTTTCTAAACTTGCTTTAAGAAAATGTCCGTTCAAATGGATTAACATAAAATATTTTTTGGCCATACGATTTAAAAAATAATTCTGATTAAATGAATAATTTATGTATTTTTAATCTAAAATAATCTACTAAATGTTTGAAGTTTCGGTAGTAATTCCAGTTTATAATGCGTCTAAATATGTTGAGCGGGCAGTTGATTCAGCATTAATTCAACCCGAAGTAAAAGAAGTATTATTAATTGAAGATAATTCACCAGACGATTCTTATCATTTATGTATTGAACTTCAAAAAAAGTTTCAAAATAAAGTAAAAGTATTCATTCATAAAGGTCACTTAAATAAAGGTGCGGCAGCCTGCCGAAACCTTGGAATAGAAAATGCCTCTTATCCTTATATAGCTTTTCTTGATGCGGATGATTTTTATTTACCGGGTCGATTTAATAAAACTCAAATTGTTTTTTCAAATAACAGCGAAGCAGACGGTGTCTATGAAGCAATTGGAACTCACGCTTATGATCAAAAAGGCTACGATATGCATATTGAAAGAATTAATGCATGTAAAATTGAAGGTTTAAATCCAGAATACACAACGCTTACTAAGCACTTACCTCCAGAGGAGCTTTTCGAAGCACTTGTATATTTGAAATATGGCTGGTTTCATTTCGGAGGATTGACCTTGCATGCAAAATTTAAGGATAAAACCGGTTTGATCAAGGAAGAATTGAGTCGGTATGGCGAGGACAATGAGTTTTTTTTAAGGTTAGCGCTAAAAGCCAAACTTTATCCCGGTAACATTGAAAGTCCAGTGGCTAAAAGGGGAGTTTATGCTGATAATGTAACCTTGAATACATCCGAAAATCAGGAGGTGATGAGAAGAACTTTTCATGGCTCAGTTATACTTTACAAATTTGTTTTTAATGAAATGATATCGGGTAGTTATTCAAAAAAATTTAACAGATATTCGCTAATGAGACACTTAGATCATTATTCCGTGTCTTTCTTGTTTCGTAAAGTTAACTTCCTAAGAAAATTGATTAAGATGTTTAATCTTATGAAGATAATTATTAAAAAACCAATTATAATACGAAAAATTATATAGCTATAAAATGCCCTCGCTTACTATTTTTTTAAATTTACTTAATATTTACAATAAAATAATCTTCCACCTTTTTAAACAAGGAAACTTTATTCCCTACATTTGAATTTACCAATAAACAAATTACACACTTCATAATATTAATAATGGTTTTAAAATTTAATTGTTCCAACTTTTTCGTTTTTGAAACTCAAAATAGTAAATGAATTTAGAAATCACCATATGTTCAAATTGTATCATGGATAATCAAAATGATCCTGATATATTATTTGATGAAAACAAGGTGTGTAATTATTGTCGAGATTATCAAAATAGGACAATTAAAAATTCGGAATCAAAAAAAATTGCATCCAATCAACTAGAAGAATTAGTCAATAAAATAAAATCGAATCGCAAGGGAAAATACGATTGTTTGATAGGAATTAGTGGTGGAGTGGATAGTTGTTATACAGTTCATAAAGCATTAGAGTTAGGCTTAAATCCATTAGTTGTTCATTATGATAATGGTTGGAATTCAGAATTAGCGGTAAGTAATATTGAAAAAATTTTGGAGGCAGATAAAATTGATCTATATTCTTACATAAATGATTGGGAAGAAATTCGACAATTACAAAGATCTTTCATTTATTCAGGAGTAGTTGACATTGAATTAATAACTGATCAGGCCATTGTTGCCGTTTTATTTAAAGTAGCAAAAAAACAAAATATCAAATATATTATTACTGGTCATAATGAAGCATCAGAAGCCATTTTACCTAAGTCTTGGTACCATTGGAAAATTGATGTAGGTAATATAGTTGGTATTAATAAAAAATTTGGTGGAAAAAAGCTAAAGTCATACCCACTTCTTACTTTCTGGGAATATTGGCGAATTCTCAAATTTACTAAAATTGAAACTATTGGTTTGCTCAATTACTTTGACTATGATAAAGAAAAGGCAAAAAAAATATTGATTGAAAAATATAAATGGTTTGATCATGGAGGTAAACATCATGAGTCAATATTTACAAGATTTTATCAAGGTTATATACTTCCAAATAAATTTAAAATCGATAAACGAAAAGCACATTACTCAGCTCTTATTTGCTCAGGGCAAAAAACGCGTGAACAAGCTTTGGCAGAGATTCAAAAACCTCCATATGATGAAAATCAAATCAAAGAGGATAAATTATATGTAATGAAGAAACTTGGTTTTACTGAAATTGAATTTGATAGAATAATGGCGCAAAAGCCTGTTTCGCATTTAGCATACCCTTCTTATTTCAAGACTTATTATCGACTGCTTAAATTTATTGGTAAAAGATAATTTTATTTTTAGCTAATTCATTATAAATTGGAAAAACAGGAGAATAGTATTACGTGTGTTTTTTGTGGAAGTACCGACTATCGGAAATACTATTATCCACCCAATAAATACAACGATAAAATATTTAATTATTTTCAATGTAATTCATGTAATGCAGCTTTTATTCATCCATTGCCTAATAAGGATGATTTCGATAAAATATATGGTACCGAAGATCATACTTATTTGAAAAAATTGAATAAAGGGGAGAAGCATATTTTTAATTATAATTTTCCAATTTATAACCATCAAGGATACCAAATTGAATTTTTCGACAAATTTGCTTATCATTCTAACGCTAAATCACTTTTGGATATCGGGTGTGGAAGTGGATTTTATATGAATTATGCTAAATTGAAAGGAATGGAAACGGTTGGAGTGGAGTATAGCAGTGAATTTGCCTTGCTACTAAGAGAAAAAACCGAGCTCCCTATTTTCTCTTTTGAAGAATTCGAAGAAAAATATAAGGATAAAACATTTGATTTAATTCATGCAGGTCATATTCTCGAACATTTAACTAATCCATCTACTATTTTTGATTTCCTAAAAAGATTTTCACATAGGGATACTTTGGTGATTGTAGACGGACCACTTGAAAATAATTTTTGTCTTTCACGGCTGATTATAAAAACAGGATCACTCATCAAACGCAATAAGATGAATTATTATTCTCCGCAACACATCACATTCACAGACTATAATTCTCAATTGAATTTTTTCAAGAAGAATGGATTAGTGAAAATTAATTATAGAATTGCTGAACAATTACATCCACTTCCGTCTCATTTTGATAAAAAATCGATTAAAAATTCAATTCTATTTATACTTGGTTACTTCTCAGTGAATTTATCAATGCTTAAGCCGGAGTGGGGGAACGTTTTTCATTATGCAGGTAAATTCAGAAAATAATACATTAGTTTCGGTAATTATTCCGGTACATAATGGTGAAAAATTTATTTCTTCTACCATCGAATCAGTTTTATCACAATCTCATTCAAATGTTGAATTGATAATTGTGAATGATGGATCTGTTGATTCGACTCAGAAAATAATTGCTGAGTATCAAAAAAAGGATGTTAGAATTAGCGTTATTCATCAAGTTAAATCGGGTGTTTCTGCTGCAAGAAATGTTGGAATTAATCTAGCAAAAGGTAAGTATATATCATTTCTAGATGCGGATGATATTTGGCTAAATGAAAATTTAGCTACCAAAATCAATTTTTTAGAATTAAATTCTAATGCTTTTGGCGTAACCTCTTATGTTGAATTAATTGATGAATTAAATCAACCTATTAATGAAGTTAAGAAAGGTGATGAAAATATTATTTTAAGAGATATATTGTTATGGAAAGGAAATTATATTACCATTCCATCGGGTATTCTATTTCAAACAGATTTACTAAAAAATAATGGTGGGTTTAATGTAGATCTTTCTAATAATGCTGATCAAGAAATTATAATGCGTTTATTGGCAAAAGGATTTAGGTTTCATACGCTTCCAATAGTGACGTGGCAGTATCGTCAACATCGAAATAATATGTCTTCCAATGTCGATTTAATGGAAAGAGATACCGTGAAATGCTATCAATTAGCAAGTAAGTATGGGTATTTTCAATCCGCTTATTTTAAAAATAAGTGTAGGAGTAGAATGGCGTTGATTCTTGCATTCAGCTTTTGGAAAAATGGAAATAATAGGACTAAAGCAATAAAATGGATGATTAAGTCATTTGCTTTCTCACCAGTAAATTTTACTGGGCAAATCTTACATAAATTGTTGTTTTCTCGTTTTAAAAAGTTAGAAAGCAATTAGTAATTGGTCTTTTTGATGACGATATGAATTTTTGAATTACAAAATAGTACTTTAAACAAATTAATTTGGTTTATTTAAAGTGGTGACAAATTTTAAATAGTCTATCAAACAGATTGGTAAATTTGAATGATGAATGAGTTTTGTGAATTGCGTCATGTTTTATACTTAGAATAGTAACTTGAAAAAATGATAAAAGGAAAAAATATTATAATTGTATCAAATGAACCTTGGGGAGATATCTGGTATTCTAAACATCATTATGCCTATGAATTAAATAAAACCAATCAAGTGCTTTTCATTGATCCTCCAAGAAAATGGAGTTTCTGGAATTTGTTCAAGCAGGGTATTTCAAAACGCAATATATATTCAAATCTCACAGTAATTTCATACGCTAATTTTCTGCCTCGCTTTTTTCTTAAATGGAATAACAAGATAGTATCTAAACGAATTAGAAAATGGAATGATAAAATTGGATTTAAAACTGATTTATTTTGGACATTTGATCCCTATAGACTGTATGATCCGAAAATTTTGGGTGCTGATAAGACCATCTTTCATGGGGTAGATAAATATCTTTTTATTCATCCAGCAGAAGAGCTATTGTATAATAATGTAGATGCGTTTGTTTTTGTTGCAGAAGAATTCGTTAATGATTACTTAAAGTATGAAAAACCATACCTGGTTGTGCCTCATGGAATCTCTGAAGAAAAAAGTTTAGATAAAACGAATCATTCACTTTTAATACCCTATGAAAATTATTTTTTATACATGGGAATGATTGATGGAAGGTTGGATTATCCTTGGATTGTTAAATTGGTTGAAAAGTTTGACCAAGAGATTTTTGTTTTTCTTGGTGATATTAAAAAAGTGGAGCATCCCGATTTTCAGAGCTTATTTATTGAAAAAAAATACCTTAATGTGATTCATTTACCCGCTGTTCATGCGTTGAAACTTAAATTCTATTTGGAGAAAGCAAAAGCTTGCTTAGCGCCCATGTGGGATGGCTGGGATGGAAATATGATTTCTCATCATAAAGTTTTGCAATATTTGTCTCATGGTAAGCCAGTATTTAGTCCAGTTTTTAGTGCCTATCAAAGTTTTTCGGAATTGCTTTATATGGAAAAAAATTCTGAGCGGTTACTTCATGAAATCGATGTATTTTTGAAGGAGGGTGAATCAGAATTTTTATCGGAACGCAGAATACAGTTCACAAAAAATCTATCCTATCACACGCATGTAAATAATATTTTAAATTTTATTTATCCAGCAAAATGATACATAATAAAATACATATCGCATTTGTTATTCATGACGCTAATCCTGTTCCCTATTTTAATTGGTTTGCGGCTAAAGCGGTAAATTCGGAAAGGTATACTTTCAGCTTCATTTTTCTTAATGAAGATATTTCAAAAATTCAAAGTCGCATGAGTCAATATGGATTTCCAATTCATTGTATTCAGTTTGATAATAATAATAAAAAAAGATCTTTGATTTACGCATTTAGGAAATTGTATTTTTTATTTAAAAAAATCAAACCGGATATTCTTCATTCACATCTTTTTTATGACGGAGTAATTGCACTGACTGCAGCCAAATGGGCAGGTATCAAAATACGAATACAAACAAAACAGAGTACTGGTTTTAATTGGTATTATGCACCCAAAGCAGTGCGCTTTGATAAAATGAAAAATCGTTTGGCAACGCATTTAATTGCTGTTTCAGGTGAGTGTCGTGATTTTGTCATTCAAAAAGAAAAGGC
>CAMBFX010000145.1 GCA_945865695.1 Chryseobacterium gleum
GAAGATGCTAGTTCTAATCCAGCAACCGTATTGGTATGATAAGGCCCTACCTTCAAATAAGGTAAATCTTTTACTTTAATCGGCCATGCGTCATTTCCAAAAACAATAATATCTAAACTATCTTTTGGATATTTCTGACGAATCATTTCTGATAATGCCATTGCCACCATTTTTGCAGGAGTAATTCGATCTTCACCATATAAAATCATGCTATGGCTGATGTCAATCATTAAAACGGTTGCTGTTTGTGTTTTGAATTCCTGCTCCCCAACTAATAAATCATTCTCAGTTAATTTAAAATCTTCGGAACCATTGTTTATTTGGGCTTGTTTAATCGAATCAATCATGGAAATACTTTGTGGTGCATCACCAAATTCATAGGCTCTTAAATCGCTACTAATTTCTTCTCCATTTTTCCCGCTAAATTTGGTTTTATGATTTCCTGGTGCTCCTTTTTTCAATTTACCAAAAATGCGTTCTAAGGCATTATTTCGAATGGCTTGCTCCGTTTTGGGAGTAATCACCATTCCACCCTTTCCTTCTTCTTTATCTCTTAGATAACCTCTTTTCTTTAAATCATCAATAAAATCATCATAGGTATATTCGGGAGTGGTTAATTCATATTCTTTATCTAATTCTTTGAACCAATCCAATGCTTCTTCTACATCACCGCTGGTATGCGTAATTAATTCTTTGAATATTTTAAATAATTCATCGAATTTAGATTTAGGTTTTGTAGTAAAGTTTTCGAATCGGTAGCCGATCATTTTCGCTTGGATTATTCCCTAAAGTTCTTAAAAATTCTTCAATCTGAGGTGATTATTTACAGTGGTAAGCATAAAAATGGGATGGATTGTTTAACTATTCTATTTACTTATCCAATTATCATGATGATAAGCTTATTAGGTATCAAAAAAAACTTTTCATTCATTGTTGAAATTCACATACTACTTATTGGACAAAACAAATTTGACTATATTTGAAAGACTGCTTAAATAGAGAAGATTGAAAAAGTTGGAAAATGAAAAGGCAAGCTGGACCATTTGTTTGGAGTGTAATGGCCTAGGCAAAAAAAGCCGGAAATTCAAAGAGAAAGCACGACTCAAATTGAAGTTGGAAACCGATCAATTTGAAAAAATGAAAGAAGAAGGAACAAATTTAATTCGTCCTAATCTTCACCTATATTCTTGCTTGCAATGTGGCGGCTCCGGATTGATTCCTTCTATAAATCCTCCCTTAGCAGATAAAGAAAACTACCCACACCTTGCTATCATTGGCGGAGGTATTGGAGGGGTTGCTCTAGCTGTGTCTTGTTTGCACCGAGGAATTCCTTTTACCCTTTATGAGCGCGATACCAGCTTCGATGTTCGCTCGCAGGGATATGGTCTCACATTGCAGCAAGCTAGTAAAGCGCTCAAGGAATTGGGCCTTGGCTCTTTAAAAGACGGGGTGAATTCAACAAGACATCTCGTGCATACAACCGAAGGAAAAGTGATTGGTGAATGGGGAATGAGAAAGAGAAAGAATGCAAATGAGAAAACTTCTCCGAAGCGCACCAATATACATATTGCCCGACAGTCTTTCCGCTTAGCGTTACTTGAGCAACTCGGTGGACTTGATGTTGTACAATGGGGACACCAGTTAGTAAATTTTAAGGAATGTGCGGAAGATGTAGAACTAACTTTCAAAGTGAATGGGGAAACAAAGATTTCAAGAGCGGATCTTGTAGTGGGAGCCGATGGTTTTCACAGTTCGGTGCGGAAGTTATTGTTAAGTGATGATATCAACCCTTTGCGTTATTTAGGTTGTATAGTGATATTGGGAATTTGTCCTTTGAAGGATTTAAATGGTATTGAACATTCTTTATTGGACTCGGCTACGGTATTTCAAACCGCCAATGGCAATGAACGGATTTACATAATGCCTTTTACTTCCGACTCGGTCATGTGGCAACTTAGCTTTCAGATGAGCGAAAAAGAAGCTATTGCCTTGAGCGCACAAGGAGCTCAAGCACTAAAAGAAGAAGCGTGTCGTAGAACGCAGTGGCACGCTCCTATTCCGCAAATTGTATCGGCAACCCTGACGGCACAGGTTACAGGCTATCCTGTTTATGACCGAGAATTAATGAAGGCGGAAGTGATGAAGAAATGGAAAAAAGTGACTCTGATAGGAGATGCAGCTCATCCAATGAGTCCATTTAAAGGACAGGGAGCTAATCAAGCGGTGTTGGACGCGTTATCACTGGCTCGGGGAATTAGTATAGGATGTAGACCATTATCTAAATGGAGAGAAGATGGAATTAAAAAAAGTGTTTTAATTGAATTTGAATCAGAAATGTTAGTACGATGTGCTTCCAAAGTAAAAGATTCGGCAGAGGCTGTGCAAAATCTTCATTCCGAAATGGTGCTTCATGAGCGCAATGAGTCGAGAGGACGATATCGAAATAGAAAAGTGGGAAATTAACACAGGATCATAAATTCGATCAATAGCAAAATAACACAGTGCTTTATGTTCCTCTGAATAGCCCAATATGGTCTTGGTCGATTCCTAAACGAATAAAATTCTTTCTTCGTCTTTCAGGTCTCTTCCAATCATGCCATATACAGCAGTTGGCAATAGGAGTGGTTTCGTTTGCAAATCTGAATTCAGGTTTTAAAAAAAATGGATTGAGATAAATGATATTTCATTTTAATCCCGCACGAGCGCAAAGAGCCAAACCGCTAAGTCTTTTGGTCTATTTGAGTAGTTTTAAGTCTGCGAAAAAACGTATCGAAAAATGTAAATTATAAATTATTTCCTGTGTGATGATTGAGTTCAAGATTCAAAATTCGTATATTTCAAAATAAAAATTTTCTATGACTGATAAAAAACCAGATCGAGTAAGAAGAGAAAGATACAAAGGAACGCACCCAAAATCGTTCAAGGATAAATACAAAGAACTTAAGCCCGAAAATTATGCGGATGATATCGCTAAAGTAATTGAGCAAGGACGAACGCCCGCAGGAATGCATCGCCCCATTTGTGTAGATGAAATATTAAGATTTCTAACCATAAAACCAGGTCAAATTGGAGTTGATGCAACACTAGGTTATGGCGGACATAGTTTAGAAATTCTTACATTATTATCTCCTGGCGGTAAATTATTTTCATTGGATGTTGACCCGATAGAATTACCGAAAACCAAAGCAAGATTAGAAGCTTTAGGATATGGAGAAGACATTTTTATTGCTAAAAAGATGAATTTCTCAGAAATTGATTTGATAATTTATGAATCAGGATTACTAAATTTTGTTTTAGCCGATTTGGGTGTTTCATCCATGCAAATTGATAATCCCGAAAGAGGTTTCTCGTATAAATTAGACGGACCTCTAGACTTAAGGCTCAATCCAAAAAAAGGCAAGCCAGTTTCGGAACTTTTAAAAACCATTTCACAAGAAAAACTGGAAAGAATATTAAATGAAAATTCGGATGAGCCCTTTGCGAAAGAAATTTCATTGGCTATTATTGGAAAAATTAAAAATGGAATCGAAATAAAAAGCACTAAACAATTACAAGAAATAATTGCAGAAGCATTATATTTTATACCAGAATCAACCAAAAAAGAAGAACTAAAGAAAACCAATGCACGATGTTTTCAAGCCTTGCGTATAGAAGTAAATGATGAATTTACTTCATTAGATAAATTTCTTGAAAAGTTGCCGAAGGTTTTGAAAAAAGGTGGTCGTGTGGCCATACTTTCATTTCATTCGGGCGAAGACAGAAGAGTTAAGAAATCCTTTCAACATTATTTTCGAGAAGGAATTTACAGCGAGATTTCGGATGAAGCTATTCGTCCCTCTGCTGAAGAATGTAATACTAACTCGAGAGCTAGATCTACTAAAATGAGATGGGCAATTATGTCTTAGTTACTCCAATTGTATGTTTAAAAAAATCATTCTAATAAATTTATCTTTTATCGAATGGCGTTTAGCAATGGAAAGTAAATAAAGATGCTTCTTTTGGCTAAAAAATCTCATTTCAGCCCAATTTCATTACAATTACTGTATAACTTATAAGTTTAGATCACTTTTCTGAAAATGCCTTCAAAAAAAATAACGTAATTCGCCTAGAAATATTCCTAGTTCCATTAAAACCCAAAAATCATGAGTAATTCCCAAAAAACCTCTACCCCTGCATTTACTATTATTGGAAACTGGGCAACCCGTTCAAGATTATTAAAATCAGAATACATCCAACTAACTAACGAAGATTTGAAATTTGAAGTAGGAAAAGAAGAAGAATTGATTTCGCGATTTGAAACTCGTTTGAACAAAACTCGTGAACAAATAATTGAAATTTTACAAAAAGGTCAACCTGCAACCATTTAAACAATACATACATTAGAATTTAAATCTAGAAAAAGTTAAAATTTATTCGAACGATGGTTCGAATTAAACTAACTTAGGTTTTTTACCACTATTCATTCGATTTATCTCACCTCTATTTTGGAAAACAAGTATAAAGAAGGCAGTGTTGTTTACGACCTTAAAAATCCTGCAGTAAAAATGATTATCAGACGATACCTAGATCGTATCTATTATTGTCAAACTGAAGTTCATTCAGATAAACCCGATATGGTTTTTTTTGAAAGAGAAATCACGGACCAAGCTCCCAAAGTTTGAGTTAATCACCATTCGATGTTTCTAAAGTTTATTCACCCAGCAAATGTATGGGTGCAAAATCCCTTGCTTAAAAAAATTATCCCTTTTGAAATAATACCAATAATTGGTATATTTGTCGAAACTCAATTACATGAATAAGAATACATCCATCACTCTAGGAACTTATTTTGACCAGTTCATTCAAGGAATTTTGCAAGAAGGACGTTATAAAAATACCAGCGAAGTAATTAGGGCTGGATTACGACTTTTAGAAGAGGAAGAACAAAAATCTATCGCACTACGTGAAGCAATAGATATTGGAGTAAAAAGTGGTTTAGTAAAAAAGTTTGATGCTAAAGCACATTTAACAAAGCTTAAATCCAAGAAAAAATAAATGGCAAAGTATTATTTTACTAAAAAAGCCATTTTAGACTTAAATGAAATTTGGGAATACACCATTGAAACTTGGTCTGAGACCCAAGCGGATAAATATTACCATTTACTTATTGATGCCTGCAATTCTGTTG
The DNA here is from genome assembly GCA_945865695.1 of Chryseobacterium gleum. GTDB lineage: Bacteria > Bacteroidota > Bacteroidia > Flavobacteriales_D > UBA2798 > CAMBFX01. The sequence continues at coordinate 5,168 of CAMBFX010000145.1, forward strand.
CAAAAAATCCTAAAAAAGGAAAATCATATTTTGAAATTTACCCCTATTTATTTGGTAAAAAAATATCTAAGAACATTATATTTTATCGAATCATTGATTCCTCAACCATTGAAATAACAAGGATTTTAAATGAGGAAATGGATTTAAAAAGTAAACACAAAAAATAACTGATTTACAAAACATGACATTCTCTGATCTAAAAATCTCTGCGCCACTCCTAAAAAAATTAGAGGAAGAAAATTATACGCAACCCTACCCTATTCAAGAAAAATCTATTCCTCCTATTATGGAAGGATTGGATATTCTAGGAATTGCACCAACAGGCTCAGGAAAAACAGCAGGATATGTTTTACCGCTATTGATGAATTTACAAAAAAGTGGTGGGCTCAGAAATCGTCATATAAATGTTTTAGTTGTAGTTCCTACTCGAGAATTGGCGGTTCAAGTACAAAATGTAATTCATACTTTTAGTTCGGTTCTTACACCCAAAATAAAATCATTAGCCGTATTTGGTGGAGTTTCTATCAATCCACAAATGATACAGATGCAAAATGTGCAAATTTTGGTAGCTACACCTGGGCGTTTATTGGAATTAGTAGAATCAAAAGCAGTACATCTTTCTTCTATTGAAACCTTGGTTTTGGATGAAGCGGATAAAATGTTGAATTTAGGTTTTAAAGAAGAAATGAATCGGATATTTGCTCTTCTTCCAAAAAAACGTCAGAATTTGTTATTTTCTGCCACTTTAAGCGATGATTTAAATGCCATCAATCAAATTCTTTTAAAAGATCCTGTGGTCATTAAAATTGAAGAAGAAATTGAAAATATCGATCTAATTACCCAGTCGGCCTATTTTGTTGAGGAAGAAAAAAAAGGTCCATTGCTTCGCATTCTCATCAAACAATTTGGATTGAAACAAGTATTGGTTTTTACTTCTTCTACCTATAAAGCCGATAACGTTGCAGATAAATTACGAAAAAATGGAATTGATGCAAAAGCCATACACAGTAAAAAATCTCAAGGAGCAAGAACAGAAACACTTCGTGATTTTAAAGAAGGTAGAATTCAAGTTTTAGTAGCCACTGATTTAATTTCTAGAGGAATTGATATCAAATTTTTGCCCTATGTCATCAATTACGAATTACCTCGTTCTCCAAAAGATTATATTCATCGAATAGGAAGAACTGGAAGAGCAGAATCTCCAGGTGAAGCAATTTCATTGGTAACATTAGATGAAATGCATCATTTTGGTGTTATTCAGAAAAAAATGAAGAAGAAAGTTGAAATTAAAGAAAGTGAAAATTTAGTTTGATAATTTGTAAATTTGCTAATTGCAGAATTTAGATTTTAAAATAGCTATTCTCGCTTAACTTTCTTATATTTGAAAGATAGTTAATATTTTATTCCCATTATATTTCAAAAGTGCGGCGTCAGCACGGTAAACTCTGACCCTTTGTTTATGAAAAATTTTACTCTCTTATTATTGACTTTAATTATTTTCGGCTGTGGATCTAATGAAAAGAATGAAACTAAAAAAGCAGAAAAAGAAGGAGTCAATTCAAACACACATTCAGGCACTGATACCGATTTGAGTAATGCCATTTGCTATCACTCTGAAAAGTATTGTGAAGGAGATTCAGGCCCAAAACTTAAATCTGATTTACATTTAACAATCATTAAGGATTCCGTTACAGCCAATGCATTTTTCAAGGGCTGTGAAGGCAATGGTGAAATTTTCTATCGAGGAATTAAACATGAAGACACCTTAATCCTTGATGAAATTTTTACAGAAGCTGATGGCAAAGAAATTCTGACAAAAACTTTTTGGATTATGGCAGACGATCAATTGAACCAATTAGTAACCATCCAAAAAAATGGAAAAACAATTTTAAAACAAGAAACCACACACACTTTTGTGATGAGTTATGAAAAAGGCGAATGTGAGTAATTTTACTTGTAAATGGTCAACAAAATAAAAAAGTGAAAAATTTTAACTAATTGAGTTCATTAGTTATGTTGATTATGTTGGTTGAATAATTTAAGTTAGTTTAATTTGTTAAGGTCATCCTAAGTAGACTCGATTCTTAGAGTCGTATCGTAGGATTAGAATAAAATGATTCAAAATTTCAATGCTCATGCCCATGCATTCCGTGTTTAGTAGAATCTTCTTCTTTTTTATCTAGATTCTTCTCTAAAAAATCCCGTTCATTAGATTTTGCATTACAAATAATCTGTTCGGTAATTAAAAAACCATCAAAATTTTTATCACTCACATTTCCTTTATAATATCGATTAATATCACATTGGCAATAATCTTTTTTTAATGAATAATGAAAAATATAAACGGAATCATTCACGGCCTCTTTTCGTTGACCTAAAATCTCAAAGTTTTTTAATGGGGATAAACTCAATATCTCTGGAGTAATTTTAGCTGGTAAAATCTTAATATCCGATTCCATCCAAGGCAATTGAAAATTTAAAGGTCTACATATGTTTTTCAACGAATCATCCAAATACATCCAATGAACAGTTTGAAGGGGAATCGTATTCAATTTTTTGTTTTTTGATAGATTGGCGCAAAAACCGAGTTGTTCCGTTTTATGTTCTGA
>CAMBFX010000146.1 GCA_945865695.1 Chryseobacterium gleum
TGCAAGCAGGCTATCGAATGTTTTGGGCAGTGGCTATGGCGATGGATTGGGTGAATGAAAACGAATTTTATACGGATATTTTCGATAACGAGCCCGATTGGATCGGTGATTGGATGCCTACAGGAAGAGTAAAGCCAGTATTAGCCTCTACTCGTAAAACCAAATTTAAGGATCCAATTGAATTACAAAAAACGTTGAAGTCAGCTCCTGCGTATTTGAAAGAACATGTGACTAAAAACGCAATTTTAGAAGAATGAACCAGGAATTATTAGACGCCTATTCGAAAACGAAGTATCTTGTTTTTAATACGGAGATAGTTATCGAAATCGGAAAAAGGAATTCTTTAGTGGAAGAGCTATTGAAAAAGAACGGCTGTAATGAATGTGCATTTATTACAGCCTTCAATCCTTTTTCGCAACTACTAACGGATGATGAGAATGAAAAACGTCATCGGGAACTATTAACATTAGTTAAAGAATATATTTTTTTTGAAGGAGAAGGTAGAGGAGAAGATTCTAACTGGAAACCTGAAAAAAGTTTATTCATTCTCGGAATTTCTCGAGAAAACGCAAGAAATCTCGGGAAATATTTTGAACAGAACGCGATAGTTTTTGCGGAGTTGGGGCAATGTTTTGAGCTTTTAGTATTGTTTTAAAATAATATTTTGAAATGACTAAGAAATATAAATACCTGACTTATGTTCCCACACCAGTGAAGTTAGATTCGTCTTGCTATGATTTGGTGGATGATGAAGAATTTATCGATTCCGATCATCGAATCCCGCTGTTAATGGTAACCCAGTTTGGTATATTTCCAGGTGATAATTACAAAGGAAAATACAAAGGTTATCGAGATCTCATAGGATTAGAAAACCGACACATTGGGTTTATTGGCAGAGGACATTATTCTTCTCGAGAGCGTGATGGTGTTATTGAAATGCTATTAGATTCAAACACGATAGATCGGATTAGGAATAAGGATTTGCAAATTGATTTGAGTTTGTGGGAGCAGTTGAAAGAATGAAGTAAAAATTGAAAAGAGCGGTGTTTCTTGGGTTTCTGGAGAAATATTGATTACTAAATTGATAATTGAAGTTAAAATATCATGCTAACCGGGAATAATTTATGGAAAGTAGAATTTTTGATTAAATTTACAAAGACTGAATTTATCAGAAGTAGACTACTGATTCAGGTTGTGAGGATGATTTTACTAGACATTTAAACAAGTTAAATACAATGAAAAACATTGCCCGAATAATAGCTTTAATTATTTCACTCTATCCCTTAATAGGATTTGGACAAACGATATCAATTGAAGAAGCAATCAAACAAAATAGAGTTGACTACATAATCACTGGAAGTTGGGACTATAATGATTCTAAAGAAATCTTTGACGCAGATGGTCAGTATTTTGGTAAATGTATGACTATTTCGATTCGAAATACTAACAATGATACCATATTACTTGCAATAGAAAACGGACTGTTATTAATGTGTGAAGATACAACAGTTCAAGACATGCTAATCACAAAGTCTATTTATGTATACCTGTATCCTAGACAAAGAAAATCTTTTCAAATGTACGCAATGTGTTCTGAAATCCATGACGCTATGCCTGCCAAACAAATTAAATACCGTGTAGCAGAAAAAGCTAAAAAAGAACTAGTTGATATATCAGAAGTGATTGCAGAGATGTATATGCACAATATAGCTGGTCAGGGTGCTGTTTGGGCTTTTACAGATAATGCTAGTGAAAAAGACCTGCGGAATTATGGCGCGACAAATAGATCTTTAGAGATTTCAATTGAAATATTGAATCGTGCAAATGTTCACACTTCAATTAATCCAGAAATTATTGAAGAACCTGTTGTTTCAGATACAATTATTACAAAGAATGATGAACCTGTCGACGAGAGTTCTAACAACAAGGACGGTTTGACAATCGGTTGGTTGTACATCTACATTATCGTAGGTTTGGTTTTATTGCTTCTCGTATATGGAGTGTATATGACTATTCGATCAAGAGGCAGACGTAACAATGAAACTTAAATGCAGTTAGCAGCAAATAAGCGCCAGCAAGGATTACTCCCTACGGTCGTGAGAAAAGTAATAAAATCCGCGCGAACGGGTGATTTTATCAGACGTATAAACAATTTTAGGTTCAAGCCTTAATTATAAATTTTGTATATAATTAAAAACAATTAAAAATTATGAGACATTCAATTTTATTAGCGGACACCAATCAAAGTTGGGAAATTTTAGGAATTTCAGCTTTGTGTTTTATAGTTAGCCTTTTTATTTTTTATTATATAATGAAAGCGGCTGTAAAAAATGGAATTATAGAAGCAAACAATAGTATACATTTCATGAAAAAATCTTCTGAAAGTAACTCAGATAGTTCAAATATGACATTAACATTTGAACAAAGAAGTCTTCAACAACAATATGAAAAAGGGGAAATTACCTTTGAAGAATATAAATCGAAATGGAACAAGTATGGTAAATAATTTGTGTTTGATTTAAATTTAGTAATTGTAAGTGATGTAACCCGATGGCGCGGATTTTCCATCGCTGATGTTCGCGCGGATTTACAACCGTGCGCCCGACTTTTCACAAAGAAACTATAATTTTAATCTACCCGATGGCTCGGATTTACCACCGCTGATGTTCGCGCGGATTTTATTACTTTTCTCACGACCGTAGGGAGTAATCCGTGCACCCTACTTTTCACAAAGAAACTATTATTTTAATCTACATTTTATTTTAATCAAACATTAATTTCTTGTATTTAATTTTCTAAAATTTCTTCTCTTAAAAAGTTATTAAATAAGAAATGGAGATAACACTCATTTTGAAAATGGATAATGAAATAACTTTTCAGCGCATGGATTAGCTTCGCTGAAAATAGTAATAAAATCCGCGCGAACGGGCAAGTGTATTAGGACAACCGCATAGCTTGTGGCAACATTAACAAGAATGGCATGCATCTGTTCCAATAAAGAACATAATAATTATATCCAAGAGCAATATTTTGATAATAATCGGGACGGTTATCCCAATAATATTTTTCAGAATTAATTGACCATGCAGAAAGACCCAATTTTGAAACTAAAAACCACTTTTCCAATAATCGTGCAGACCTTCCATTACCATCACTAAAAGGGTGTATTTTAGCTAACCATATATGAATCATTGACGCAAAATAAAATATTTCTTTATGGCTTAATTCTCTTTTTAATAATTCATCAATATCGTCAAACAGTTTACTAAATTCTTCCTTGAGAAATTGAGGTTCTACCGCTAAATAAACAGGTTTTAATGTTTTAGAATCTCTAACACCAACTTGTTCTTTTCTTAAAACACCTCTTTCTTTAACAGGTAATAAAGTTTTTGATAGTATCGAATGAATTTTTAAAAAATTTGTTCTGTTTAATTTATTTTCAGAAGCAAATTTATAGGCTTCCATAAGCGTTTCGATTTCTTGTACCTCTTTCTTTTTAAGTGATGTTTTCTTACCTCGATTTCTAAAGAAACTATTAGCATCAAGGGTATTACCTTCAATTTTTGACGAATAAAGAGATGATGATATAATATAATATTCAAAATCCTCAAGTGAAAATTGAGTTTCGGATTTTAGCTTATTAAAAACTTCAAACCAATCAACTTTTACTTTATTTGAATATTCCTGTAAATATTCAACCGATATTAATTTTAAGTGTTTCCCCATAATAAATATTTTTTTAAAGTTGGAGGAATTAATCCTCCAGCTAATTTAAAACTTGTTAATTGCACCAGCTTTTAATAAAGTCATTTTAGCAACTTTTATTTTTGGTTATAAAGATACCAGTAATTTCTTTCCATTCGTTTCATATAACTTTGCTCATAAAAAAAGTTATTAAATAACACCAGCCCATAACAACAACTACAAAAAATAGGCTTTTATGTGGTTAAATGAAGTTTTGTGCTTCGTATCAAGTTCATTGCTGGCAGACAGTTTTCGGTTTCAAAAGCCCACCAACGCCAAGCCCGAAACCCTCACCCCTTCACCATCACAAAAATTTCCTCTGGTGAATCTTTAAAATAAAGATTAAGAGCCGGACATAACCAAACTTCAGTTGTTCCATAAGCGTTAACAAAACCATCTAAATTTTCGGGAAGGTAAACAGTTCCGCCTTGGGCAAAATCTTTAAAATTTAGTTTTACATCTGCTCCACGAAATTCAGTTTTTGCAAAAACCGCATTGAAACCATTTTTAGCTTCTTCACGAATTCCTTTTTGCGTTAAGATAAAATCTAAAAGATCATCTGCGCCTGCAACAAAGGGTTCAGCGATTAATCCCGTTCTTTCATCATCAAAAACCCATAAACCGTTTTGGTAATACGGACGGATAACAAGAATGCTGTTGGAAGCTTGTAATACTTTTCTGCCGGCAATCGATTCGTTGTAGGCGTTAAGCGCTGCATTTTGATTTTTCATAAGTTGTTGTTTTTAATTTGATTCAAATTTCTGCCACTTTACACGAATCTTCCATTCCTTACAAGCTTGTAGAGATTCCTTGCTTGGGTAGGTTGCTCCCCATCTTTGTCAAAAATTAATAATTATGAAAAACAGAAAAACGTATTATCACCTCGTGCTCGATCAAAGCAGTAGCATGCAAGATTGTTGGTCATCTACCTTAATGGCTATAACCGACCAAATGATTCAAATTAAAAAAATGGCCAAGGAATTCCCCCAACAAGAGTTCTATGTATCCTTATGTGTATTTAATGATGACGTAAACTTTCCTCAATCTCCTGTTTTAATCGACAGGGGTATTTTTCCATCTTTAGAAAACGTTAATCCTCGAGGCTGCACTGCACTTTTGGATGGAATAGGGGAAAGTATTCAAAGAATCGAATTTAAGGCAGGAGAAGAGCTTAAATCCAATGAAGCTAGTGTGGTCATGGTCATTTTAACAGACGGGCACGAAAACGCATCTCGTAGGTTTGATTCCAAACAAATCAGTCAGATGATGAAAGAGCGAAAGAATGCTGAAAAATGGAGTTTTGTTTTTATTGGGGCAGACTTTAATGTAGATCAAGTATCCAATGCATTTGGTGTAGATGAAAATAGCCGCATGAATGTTGATAAATCGAATATGAAAGGCGCTTTTGATTCGGTTCAATCCAACTTTCGAGTGTATGCCGAAATGAAGGAAAAAGGTGTTTTCAAAAAAGAATTTTTTCAGTCGGATGAAAACAACAATTAAATAACTATATTGGAACAATTATAAACACGGGAGGAGATTTTCTTCTCCCTTTATTAAAAGCTATGAATATCCATTTACTCCGCTCGGCCGAATATGATGCTCAGAAATTCTGGGAAGTCTATAATTTGCTTAAAAATTATCCTGGCCCAATGAACTTCAAGACCATCGAGAATGAGGTGGAGATTCAAGATGATGAAATTTTGGTGGAGGATTTCGAATTAAAGAAATTTAATACCCAAAGGGAGTATTGTATGTCGATGAGAGAATCTTTTAGCACTCCGAAAATTGAAGTGGTAAAATGGAATGATTTTTTTAAAAAATGCAAAGTCTACAGACATAAAAATGATATTGGCGATAATGAATTTGTGGTTATACTTACTGAATACACCAATGAATTAAACTGGTTTGCGGCTGCCAATCCCGAAGGAGGCAACGATATATTTGTGCAAACGAAGTTTTGGGATTATTTCGTGGGCAGTGATCAGCGTTATCCTGTGGCTTATCATATTGTTACTTTGATTTTAAAAAAAATGATGTTTCAGGATTACAGTGATCTGAATAATCATTGGCATAAAACACCAAAGGGTTGCATGATGGATTTTTGTGAAAACAAAACCGACATCGCCTTGAAATTAAGAACCGGTGATATTTGTCCGAAGTGTTTGCAGTTAATCCATGAACGCAAGGTAGAACATACTTTGGTGAAGCAAGTCTTTTCCGTCTTAGAAAACATCCGAAAGCAAATGTTGTTTAAAGACCGATTTGTTTTTGATGCCAAACTACCTGAAATGAAAATAGAGGGAAGAACTAAAAAAATTATTTTCCCTGAATTAGATAATTTAGAAATACGCTTAACACCCTTAGAAAAAACAGTGTATTTATTTTTTCGGAATCATCCAGAAGGTGTGGAGTTAAATTCAGTTTTTGAGTACCAAAACGAAATTGAAACCATCTATTCTAGTTTAAGTAATGCCGATAACTCGGATATAATTAAATCTCGCGTCAAAGATCTTGTCGATCCTTTATCAAACTCTTTGAACGAAAAAATCTCTAAAATCAAAAATAAATTTGAAACAGGTTTAGGAGAGGAGATAGCGAAGAGTTTTGTGATAGGAGGGGAGAGAGGGGAGAAGAGGGGGGTTGGGGTATCGAAGTAAATAAGTTTAACATGAAATCAAAAGTTTTTAATTTGTTTATCAATAAGAATATTTAGTTAAACTTGAATTGAATGATTTTATAAAATCAACTTAATGTTAATGCAAAACGAATTAATAGAAAAACAGAACGCCCCGATGGCGCGGATTTGCCACCGCTGATGTTCGCGCGGATTTTATTACTTTTCTCACGACCGTAGGGAGTAATCCGTGCGCCCTACTTTTCACAAAGAAACTGTAATTTTAATCCACATTTTCTTTTAATAAAATATTAATTTCATATATTTAATATTCTAAAATTTCGTCTCTTAAAAAGTTATTAAATAAAAATGCAAATAACACTCATTTTGAAAATGGATAATGAAAGAACTTTTCATCGCACGGATTAGCTTCGCTGATAATAGTTGTAAATCCGCGCGAACGGGTAAACGGGGACTTTGACCTTTCAAGTACTGCATCAATTTGTTCTTTAAATTAGCAAGCGACCAGTTCTTGTTCGGTAAATATTTGTTTTTTGTTTATCCTTACTTGAAAATTACCTATATTAGCACTTTAATTTCTGACAAATGAAAAACACAATTTTTGAAAATTCATATGAAAAATATTTAAAGGAATTAAAAATGCTATACGATAGTTTTTTAAAGGAAAGTTTTTCTAAAAAATATTACAATTGTAATTCTGATGATAAATACGATTACCAAAGAATTAAATGGGGCGACTTTAAAGAAGCTAGGAAACTCGAAGATTTTAATAAGACGGGTTTATATATTTGGGGAGTAGATAAAACCATTCTATATATTGGAAAAGCTGAAAAGTCTGTATTTAAAAAAAGATTTTCTAGATATGTTGGAAGTAAAAAATCTCAATGTGCGATTGCACAAGAGCTTCATTCAAAAAAAAGAAAATTAAGCGTTGAAGAAATAATGCATAAGTATAAAGTTAAGTGGGTTCGAGCCGAAGGTGCTAAAATGTTTGCAGAGTTTGGCATTGACAATCTTTGGTTTATTATTATTCCCTTCAATAATTCTCATCTAATTTATGGATTGGAAAACTCAATAATATCTGCAGAAGACCTTTTGAATCCCAAATCCAGTTTAATTAATACGGACAAACCTCATAAAACATTATAAAAAAAACGAATCAATTTTTAACATGCATTGCCTCTTTGACTTTTTCAAAGAATAGAATAACTAAAAAAAACTTGGAAAAAATAAAATGGAAAATAAATTAAAAGAAAAAATAATTGAAGAAATCATTTGGACTTGCACCAAGCAAGGAGCATTTCAAAGGTCATATATCTACAAAACTGGAATTTTAATTACTAATGAAGATAAAGAAAAATTAAGAAATCATATT
>CAMBFX010000147.1 GCA_945865695.1 Chryseobacterium gleum
AAATCCCAGGAGATTTTTGGTGATTTTATTTCTTGTTTTGACATAATTAAATATTTTTAGCCACAGATGGCACAGATTTCACAGATGAAGAAAATAAACAATTGATATACTCAGATAAGATAATAGCTTCGCTATTTAACTTTTTAGCCACAGATGACACAGATAACACAGATAACACAGATGAAGAAAATATAGAGTAGATATCTACAGATAAGAAAATATCTTCGATATTTTTTAGGGTATAATATTTTCGGTTAAAATTCATAAAATAACTCTTTTGAAAATTAATTTCTCTTTACCAAAATTGACGAAAAGAGCAATTTTACACTTCGACACGGCCAAATAATTTAAAATTTGGTCAGCATGTGTATCCAAATCGGCTTGATCAGCTTTAATTTCAAGTATTATATTTCCAAAAACACAAAAATCAGCATTGTAATTTCTATCCAAATTAAATCCTTTGTAAAGTACTTTAAATGGTTTTTCTCTCACATAAGGAATTTCTTGCAATTTAAATTCAACCTCAATTGCGTCCTTATAAACTATTTCATGAAAGCCACGTCCCAATTCATTGTGAACTTCCATACACGCTCCAATAATCTGATAGGTTTCGGTTTTGTGCGGAAAATTTTGAGAATCTGAATTATTAAAATCAGGTTCCATCAACACTGAAATTGCTTCATTATATTTATACAATTTTTCAGTATTATTTTCTTTATTCATTTCCTGTTTTCATTTGTGTTCATCAAAATTGAATTTATATCTGTGAAATCTGTGTAATCTGTGGCTCTCTTCATTAGTCCTTCGAAAAATAATCACCACTCTGATAATTACCGGTTGTTTGTTTTGCAATCTGTAACAAAATATCATTTGCCAATCGGCTTGCACCAAATCGAAACCACTCATTAGATAACCATTCTTCGCCCATCACTTCTTTGACCATCACTAAATAATGCAATGCTTGTTTCGCTGTAGAAATTCCACCAGCGGGTTTCATTCCCGTCATTATTCCTGTTTTGAAATAATAATCACGAATTGCTTCGAGCATTACATAAGTAACGGGCATGGTCGCTGCAGGAGAAATTTTTCCTGTTGAAGTTTTGATAAAATCTACATTGGCATGTAAAGCAATATCACTCGCTTTTCTCACTCTATCTAATGTTCCTAATTCACCTGTTTCTAAAATAACTTTCAATCTAGCTTTTCCGCAAGCTTCTTTTACTGCACAAATTTCATCAAATACATAATTATATTCGCCAGACAAAAATTTTCCTCTCGAAATTACCATATCAATTTCATCGGCACCTTCATCAACTGCAAATTTTGTATCGGTAATTTTTACTTCTAATGGAGCCTGTCCGGCAGGAAATGCAGTAGAAACGGAAGCCACTTTTACGTTAGAACCTTTTAATTCCTTTTTGGCCAATTTTACCATACTTGGGTAAACACAAACAGCGGCTACTGTTGGAATTCCCTCGATAGAATCGTGAGGATGCATTGCCTTATAACAAAGTTGCTTCACCTTGCCAGGTGTGTCGGCACCTTCCAGCGTTGTTAAATCGATCATATTCAAAGCCAATTTTAAACCTTGCATTTTTGATTCTGATTTAATGCTTCGCGCAGTGATTCTTACAATACGGTCTTCGACTCCTACTTGATCTACAGAGGGAGAAAGGGAAGGGAATATTCTAATTTCAGGTCTGGACATAAATATTTTATTTTAAACCGCAAAGGCGCAGAGAACCACGGAGAATTGCTTCGCAATTAGATTTAATTTTTAAGATTTGAAACCATTTACAACTCTTTTAATTCCATTAATTACCCTTAATTCATTAAAGTTAATTAATAATCCGACTTTACAATGAGATAATTTCAAATAAGTGAGTATTTGTGCCATGTGAATTTCGTTCAACTCACTTACACTTTTTAGTTCAAGAATAACCTTATTCTCAACAAGGATATCAATTCTGTAGCCTGCATCCAAATGAATTCCGTCATAATTCACTGGCAAATAAACCTGACTTGAAACGGTTAAATCGAGCTTTTGTAATTCATGTAATAGACATATTTCGTAGGTCGATTCAAGTAAACCAGGGCCTAATTCCTTATGTACTTTTATACATGCACCAATTATTTTACTCGTAATTTCATTTTCACTTAAAAATTCTGGATCATTTAATATAAAATTCTGTTCAGATTCTAATCGTGATAAAATTTCATCGTAATTTTTCATAAAAAAAATCAAGTGTTTATCGTATTGAACTCCGCGCTACTCTGCGCCTCTGCGGTTTATTTCCCCAAAAATAACTGATTTCATTCAAATTATTCAACTTTTATCTACTAAAAAGGTAGATAATTTGTAATTTTGCCCTCCTAATGGCAGAAACTAACATACATCCCATTTTTGATCGAACACTTACTCGAGAAGAAAAAGAGAATCTTTTGAAGCAGAATGGACTAGTAATTTGGATGACCGGACTCTCGGGTTCAGGCAAATCGACTATTGCTATTGGATTGGAGAAAAAACTATTTGAAAAAGGAATTTTAACTCAGGTTTTAGATGGAGATAATGTGAGAACGGGTATTAATAACAACTTGGCGTTTTCTGAAGAAGATAGAACAGAAAATATTAGAAGAATTGCTGAAGTTTCGAAACTGTTTTTGAATTGCGGGATAGTTTGTATTAATTGTTTTGTGAGTCCAACGATTGAAATTCGTTCTAATGCAAAAAAAATAATTGGAAATGATTTTGTAGAAGTTTTTATTAATACGCCAATTGAAGAATGCGAGAAGCGAGATGTAAAAGGCTTATACAAAAAAGCAAGAGCGGGAGAGATAAAAGATTTTACAGGAATCAATGCTCCATTTGAGGCGCCAACAAATCCTGATATTGAAATTAAAACAGTTGGAAAAACGATTGACGAATCAGTGAATGAATTATTGAATCAAATTTTACAAAAAATAAAAATATAATATGTCGAATTATCATTTAACACATTTAAAAGAGTTAGAAGCAGAAAGCATGTATGTGCTTCGTGAGGTTGCCGCTCAATTTGAAAATCCTGCTTTATTATTTTCAGGAGGAAAAGATAGCATCGTATGTTTTCATTTAGCTTTGAAAGCTTTTTATCCTGCTAAAGTTCCATTTACATTAGTACATGTTGATACAGGTCACAACTTCGTAGAAACACTCGTTTTCAGAGATGAATTAGCAAAAAAGTACGGAGTAAATATGGTTATTGGATCTGTACAAGATAACATTGATAATGGAACCGCTATTGAGGAAAAAGGAATTAATGCTAGTAGAAATGTTTTGCAAACCATCACTCTTTTAGAAACCATTGAAAAATACAAGTACGATGCGTGTATTGGTGGAGCTAGACGTGATGAAGAAAAAGCGAGAGCGAAAGAAAGATTTTTTTCGCATAGAGATGAATTCGGACAATGGGATCCAAAAAATCAGCGTCCGGAATTATGGAATATTTTTAACGGAAGAAAAAATATAGGCGAACATTTTCGTGTTTTTCCAATTTCTAATTGGACCGAAATGGATGTTTGGCAATATATCGCACAAGAAAAAATTGAAATTCCTTCTATTTATTTTACCCATCAACGCGAATGTTTTGTTCGTGATGGAGTGGTTTATGCAGCATCTGATTTTATGCAATTAAAACCTACTGAGAAAAAAGAAATGATGACGGTTAGATTCAGAACCATAGGTGATATGACTTGTACAGGAGCTGTATTATCGGAAGCGAGTACTTTGGAAGATATTATTCAGGAAGTGGCTTCTACTCGTGTTACTGAACGTGGATCACGCATAGACGATAAACGATCAGAAGCAGCGATGGAAGACAGGAAAAAAGCGGGATATTTTTAATTTCGAATGTCGAATTTCGGATTTCGAATTTGGCGTTGATAGTTAAATTAGAATGGAAGAACAATATTTCAAATGACGAATTTCGAATTTGGCGTTGAAATTTAAATTAGAGGAATTTAGAAAATTTCGAATGTCGAATGTCGGATTTCGAATTTGGGGATGATAGTTAAATTAGAGGAACTAAGAAAATTTAGAATTTAGAATTTAGAATTTGGGGTTGATAGTTAAAAAAGAGTAAAATAAAAAAATGACGAAAGAGGATTTACAAAAAAGAACAAAAAAATTCGCTATTGAAACAATCATTTTTCTTCGTAGTTTACCAAAAGATGATGAGGGGAAAATTTTGAAGGGGCAATTGATTCGATCTGCAACAAGTGTAGGGGCAAACTATAGAGCAGCATGTAGAGGAAAGTCAACGGCTGATTTTATAAATAAGATTACAATAATAGAAGAAGAAGCGGATGAATGTTGTTATTGGTTTGAAATTATTGAAGAATTAGGAATTGGAGATAAATCAAAATGCATGAAATTATTAAAAGAATCGAAAGAATTAACTGCCATTTTTACTGCCACGGCAAGGACAACAAAAGAAAATAAATTAAAAACGAAACTATAAATTCGAAATTCGACATCCGAAATTCGAAATAAAAAATTTAAACTTATGAATGACGAAATAGTTGACACAACAAATTATCTTAACATGGACTTACTGCGCTTCACTACTGCGGGAAGTGTTGATGACGGAAAATCTACTTTGATTGGAAGATTACTTTACGATAGTAAATCAATTTTTGAAGATCAAATGGAAGCAGTAGAGGCTGCTAGTAAGAAAAAAGGTGAGGAACATGTGAATCTGGCTTTGCTTACTGATGGTTTGAGAGCAGAACGTGAACAAGGAATTACTATTGATGTTGCCTATAGATATTTTGCTACACCGAAAAGAAAATTCATTGTAGCCGACACTCCGGGTCATATTCAGTATACACGAAACATGGTAACGGGAGCTTCTACCGCAAATCTTGCGATTATTTTAGTAGATGCTCGTAAAGGAATCATTGAGCAAACTTGTCGTCACTCTTTTATTGCTTCATTACTTCAAATTCCACATATTGTTTATTGTATTAATAAAATGGATTTGGTGAATTACGATGAAAAAGTTTTCGAAAAAATTAAAAAAGATTTAGAAGATTTTTCTGCGAAGCTAGATGTGAAAGATATTAATTTCATTCCTATTTCTGCATTGAACGGAGATAATGTAGTAGATCGTTCAACAAAAATGAATTGGTATGATGGACCCACATTAATGTATATGTTGGAGAACGTTCATATTTCTGGCGATCATAATTTAATTGATACGCGTTTTGCTGTACAATATGTGATTCGTCCAATGTCGAAAGAGTTTCATGATTTCAGAGGATATGCAGGAAGAATTGGAAGTGGAATTATTCGTGTAGGTGATCAAATTCAAGTTTTACCTTCTGGATTTACTACGAAAATAAAAACAATCACGAATTTAAGTGGAGATTTACAAGAAGCTTTTGCACCGATGTCTGTAACACTTACTTTAGAAGACGAAATTGATATTTCTCGTGGAGATATGGTTGTAAAAGTGAATAATGTTCCAAATCAAACTCAGGATATTGATGCCATGTTATGTTGGTTCCATGAAAAACCATTACAACCCAATGGAAAATACGCATTGAAACATACCACCAAAGATGTAAAAGCAATGGTGAAAAATATTCAATATAAAATGGATATAAATACCCTTCATAAAAATGAAGTAGATCGTGAAGTAAAAATGAATGATATTGCGCGAGTTCAAATACGAACAACGGCAGCTCTATTTACCGATAAATATCATCGTAACCGTGTGACTGGAAGTTTTATTTTAGTAGAAGAAGGAACCAATGAAACAGTTGGTGCGGGGATGATTATTTGATGTTCGAAAGTTTAAGGTTCAAAGTTTAATAAAGAAAAGAAGAATGAGTTTTTTTAGTTCAGCATTTTCAAGAATCAAAAAATCTCATCTGGTTTTCGGATTATTGTTTGTCATTTATCTTACTTTTTTCGTATGGCAACGCTGGAACGATTCTGATGAATCAGGTTGGAAAAAAATTATCGTTAGTGATGGAAAAGGCTATTATTCCTATCTCACCCATTTATTTATTGAAAATGATTTAACTTATCGCGCAGATGAACATTTATATGCTGTTCCGACTGATGAAGGAAAATACATTAACCGTTTTTATTGCGGAACAGCAATTTTAGAAGCTCCCTTCTTTTTTTTAGGATATGGAATTGCAGCCATTTTCAATTATCCGTTGGATGGGTATTCTGAACCCTTTGCATTTTGTTTGGTTCTCTCCGCAATTTTTTATACGCTAGCTGGATTTTATTTCATTTATATTTTACTGAAACGAAAATTTGGCTTGGATGACAATACTGCTTTAATTGTTGTTTTAATTGGAGCATTAGGAACAAATATAATTTTTTACGCCACAATTTTAGCAGTTTTCAGCCATGCGTATTCTTTTTTTACCATTGCTTGGTTTATGTATCAGTTTTATAAAACAATAGAAAATACCCATACAAAAAACATCTTTCTATCTGCAATTTTGTTGAGTTTAATCGTTGTAATACGTCCTGTGAATGCCGTTGTTGTCTTGCTTCTTCCTTTCTTTTTCGAAAATGGAAAATCATTTCTAAATTTTTCTAAAAATGTCTTGTTCAATAAAAAAATCATTTTTCTATTGGCTGGTGGATTAATCCCTGTGTTTATTCAATGTTGGTTTTGGTTTATGCAAACAGGTAATTGGATAGAATGGTCGTATAAACAAGAAGGATTTAATTTTACACATCCTGAAATTTTTAGAGTTTTGTTTAGTTTTAGAAGAGGATTATTTATTTATTGTCCGTTGCTTTTAATTTCTTTGTTAGGTTTCTATTTCTGGTGGAAAGAAAGTAGATGGAAAACTATATGGTTATTTATTTTTCTTTTCACATTCACATATGTAATTTCCTCGTGGTGGCATTGGACGTATGGGGATACTTTTGGAATGCGCCCATTCAATGATGTGATTATTATTTTTATGTTGTTATTCGGAATTCTTGTTTGGAAATTAAATGGATGGATGAGAAAAACAGTTTTAGTAATTTCTTCCTTTGCTGTTTTTTTGAATTTAGTTTTTGCCTATCAATATACCAATGAAATTATTCGTTATTCAAATATGGATCGAAAGAAATTTTTCATGGTATTTTTAAAAACATCTGATAAATACAAGAGATATTTTGGAGGAATTAACGATATTCCACCTTATGCACCAAATGGTTTTGAATCTATTCATTACTTTGAAAACAAATTTGATGATAAGAAAAATGAAGTTTTTCACATTAAAGGAGAAGAATTTCCAGGAGGAGCGGAATTTATTTATCCTGCCGATAAACATTTGGTTCGTCATATGTGGATTGAGGTTTCACTGAAAAGAAAATTATTAACTGAGGATGGAATGAAAGAGTTACTTTTTGTGATGCATTCAGTAGATCCGAATAATGATACAATTAAACTTTATTCAACAGAAAGAGTCAAAGAGTATCCAATGGAAAGAGTTGGCGAGTGGGAAGAAGTTCATTTGAGAATTTGGTTACCCAACTCCTTTGATGGAAATGATAAAGTGAGTTTATATTTATGGAATAAAGGGAAGGAAGAATTTTATTTAGATGATTACAAAATAAATGTGCAATTACCGATATGGGGAAAATAATTTTTTGTTTTCTATTTTTAGTTTTTAGTTGTGTATTAAATGCACAGGATACATCCTATATAAAAATCCATTTCAAATACGGATCAAAACCCGCAAAGG
>CAMBFX010000148.1 GCA_945865695.1 Chryseobacterium gleum
CAATATCAAAAAAATTGCAAAAGAATTTGTACATAAAATTCACATATTCGTCCCAGGAAAGAAAACCTGCCTTTAAAGCCATTTCTTTTTGAAAAGAAAGCTCTTCTTTGCTAAAATGAAGCTCGGTTGCTAAATCTGCAAATTCATGAAATGAAGGCAAATATTTGATTCTGGCCATTGGATAAATTTAATCAAAAAAAGATTTAGAATTTACAGAAATTCGATTAGAATGTTTAATGAATGTTTAATGGAGTTGAATTTGTCTGGAAAATAAGTCAGGAAATTTATTCAAATAAAAAAGGTCAAGACTCTCATCCTGACCTTCTTTTCACATGTACCCCGGATCGGAATCGAACCGATACGGCCGCAATGGCCACAGGATTTTAAGTCCTGCGTGTCTACCAGTTCCACCACCAGGGCTCGATAGAATTTCGTCCCGATATCTATCGGGATTTGAAATTTCGAATTTTCAATTTGAAAACTCTCCATTTAGAATCGAAACTCTTCTATTTCAACTAAAAATCCCTCCGACTGAGGGATTTTTGAGCGGGAGACGAGACTCGAACCCGCGACCCCGACCTTGGCAAGGTCGTGCTCTACCAACTGAGCTACTCTCGCTTTTGCCTACCAACTTTCGGTTGATTGGGATGACAAAAGTAATCAAAAAAGTTTTTCGTCAAAATTTTTTTATTTCTCCCTTTAATTCCCTTTTTTTATACAAAATATCTGAAAATCATGGCAAAGAGAAAAAAGATGAATAAAGTCATAGCAGGTTATCACATGCTGATGCTGATTTCTAACGTGGATGGAGACTTTAGTCCTGAAGAAGGCGGTGAAATAGTTGAATACTTGACCGAAAGTTTTCCGTTTGAGGTAAGCCTGGATAATGAGTTAGATATCTTATGCAAGCTTCCGAGAGAAGATTACTTTACCCATTTTGTGGATGCTATGAATGATTTCTATGAAGATTCTATTGAAAAGGAACGTAATGACTTTTTAAATAAAGCGGTGAGAATGGTGATGGCTGATAAACAGATTACGGTAGAAGAGAATCAATTTCTGATAGAATTATTCAATTCTTGGGATATTGAGCATTTAGAATGAAGATTATAATCTGATTTTTATCCCTGCATTAAAAACAAAACCATCTAAAGGCGCCCAAACTTCTGTGAATTGAGGTGTTGAATAGGGAAGTGAATTCAAGCTTTCAATTTTTGTTTGACGATAATTCGTAAAATTTTCAAAATTGCTGAACAAAGTGAATTGTTTATTCGTGTATTCAATCACTAAACCATAAGTCCAAAATGCAGGTGTAATTCTTCCACTCGATAAGGTTTGTGCGCTTTTAAATTCATAATCTGCACCTATTCTCCATTTGCCTGGTAAAGCATATAATAAATCTCCTTTTAAACTATGTTTTGGAGTTAAAACCATAGTATAAATAGAATCGTTCGCGTAATGTGCGGCATTTGTATAAGTATATCCCACAAATAAAACGAAATCATAAAATCCGAATTTGAAAAAAGTTTCTGCTCCGTATGTATGTGTATATCCTTCCATATTTTCAAAGTGATATGAAGTTGTAACTTGAGAAAATGAGACTAATTTTATAGTATTATCAATTCTTGTTGCAAAAAACATTTGATTAAAATTGATAAAAAAGTGTTTACCCATAGTGGTTTTATATCCAATATCTATATTACCTCCTTGACTTTTTTCGGCCTTAACAATATTATAGTTGATAGCACTGACATTCCGATAACCTAATATTTCAGCTTCTTGATTAAAAATACTAGCATTGCGATATCCTGCACCACCTCCAATTCTTGTCGTTAATTTTTCTGTCCATTTAAAAAGTATAGATAGTCTTGGAAGTAAATGAAAATCGTTATCAATGGTATAATCTCCTCTCAAACCGCTTTCAAAAGATATTTTTTTTCCTATATCAAAAGTATAATTAACAAAAGCACCAGCGGTCATCAATTGCTCATTTCTCAATGTAGAACTCATCAAGGGCGTTTCTTTGAAATCATCCGAATAAAGATTGATTCCAGTTATAAAACTATTTTTTCCTTTCTGATTGGTAAATGAAATTTCAGAAAAAGAAGATAATTGTTGCCCTGCAAAACGATAATTTCCAGAGTTGAAATCAGGATAAATAGTAACCTCGCGATCGAAATAATTAAAACTGTTTTTTATGGTGAACATAGATGAGTTTCCAATTCTTCGATCAAATCTTACTTGAGTGGTGATTCGATTCACATCGTTTTTTTCTTGATAAAAATGAAGACTATCAGGTGTCACCCTTTTAAACGAAGTGATATCTCCACCTTTTCTAATTTCATTAGTAAAAGTACCTCCAATATACATTTTTGTTTTATCATTAAAGTAAATGAAAAAACGCGGATTCAAATTGTATTTCAATAAGTTTGGTAAATCCGAAAATCCATCTTTATCTGCATCAAAAAACTGATGTGAATTTCGTTGTGCTAATAATGTATATCCGAATTTTTTATCTCGTGAAGAAGTAAAAACATTCACGTCCACCGCGCCTACTTGTGAAGCATTCAGGTGAATCAAATTTTCGTCTTTTCCCAATACAGGTTCCTTTGAAAGTAGATTTATCAAACCTGAAATCGCTCCTGCGCCATATAATGTAGAAGTAGATCCTTTCACATATTCTATCTGACGTAAATCCAAAGGAGGAATTTGCATGATGCTTAAACTTCCTGAAAATCCCCCGTAAATCGGAAAACCATCTTTCAAAATTTGAGTATATCTTCCATCTAAACCTTGAATTCTTACATTGGCAGAATTACTTGTTGCAGAAGTTTGTTGAACTTGTATTCCCGTAGAATGAGTTAATAGATGTGCCACTTTGCTCGGGTCCATTGTTGAAGCCTCATCAATTTCTTCAGTGAGCACTTCCACACGAGTAGGAATATCATCTATACTTCTGTTACTTCGTGTTCCTTCAATGATAATTTCATTGAGTTCTTCAATATCTGGAATAAGTAAGAATTTAACCGATTCGATTCCTTTTGCTGAAAAACGATATACTTTTTCTTTATAGCCAACCATCCTTACTATGTAATTTTGAATACTATCAGGTAAATTTGTAAGAAAAATTTTCCCGTCCAAATTTGCACTTTGGCCGAAAGAAGTTCCTTTAATAAGTACAGTGGCTCCTACAAGAGGTTCTTGTGTTAAACTGTCTTTAATAATTATTTCTAATTGATTCTGTGCGTGCAGATAATTAGAAACAATCAGTAATAACAGAAGTAGGATTTTTTTCATAAGGCATCAAAGATAATTTTTAAAAACAAAAAACCCTGAGGTCATTCTGAACTTGATTCAGAATCTCAGGGTTTTCATATATGAGAAATATTTTATCTTCTATCTCCGAATAATCTTAATAAGAACATGAAAAGATTGATGAAATCTAAATACAATGCTAATGCACCCATGATAGCCATTTTACTTGCTTGTTCTGTTCCAGCGCTTACTTCTGCTCCGATATTTTTTAGTTTTTGCATGTCATATGCTGTCAATCCGCAAAAGATTACTACACCAAGGCAATTCATACCGAACGTAATCATTGGATTTTCTCCTGGAATTAGCATAGTAACAATAGAAGCAATGACTAAACCAATAAGAGCCATCATTAAAATAGATCCCATTTTGGTTAAATCTGTTTTGGTAGTATATCCAATCAACGCCATTATTCCGAATGTTACAGCGGTAATAAAAAACACGGATGAAATTGATCCAATGGTGTAAATTAAAAAGATGGCTCCCATACTTAATCCCATTAATGCTGCATAGAGAATATAAATTCCAAGCATTGCTACAGAAGATAAACGGTTAAAAGCCATACTCATTAATAAAACTAATCCAAGTGGAGCAAAAACTACTACATAAAATAGTGGGCTAATTCCTGTTTCTGTAAAAAACATGTCTTTAAAAAGTGCGCCATCATTTATACCACCTACTACATAGGCAATGATTCCGGTGATGGCTAATGCTGCCGTCATATAGGCAAAAACACTTGCTAAAAATGTTTTAGGAACTGCACTTGCAGGTACATCCTTGAACGTTGCTGATGAACTAAAAATGTTATTTTCCATAGTTGTTTATTTTTTGTTTTTATTTTAAATAGGATAAAACAAATTTTAATTTATTTCATCGTTTGTTGTTAATGCAATTTTGAACTTATCAAAGATATAAATTCTTTTCTAGTTGTATCCTTCAAAAATTCACCGGTGAAGGCAGAAGTAGTGGTTACCGAATTCTGTTTTTGAACTCCTCGCATTTGCATACACATATGCTGCGCTTCAATAACAACTGCTACTCCAACTGGATTCAAAGTATTTTGGATACAATCTCGAATATCAGTGGTAAGTCTTTCTTGTACCTGCAATCTTCGTGCAAACGCATCAACCACCCTTGGAATCTTGCTTAATCCGACAATATGTCCGTTTGGAATGTAGGCAATATGTGCTTTTCCAAAGAAGGGTAACATATGATGCTCACACATAGAATAAATTTCAATATCTTTTATAATTACCATTTGTCGATATTCTTCTGCAAACATGGCAGATTGTAATATTTTGACAGGGTCTAAATCATAACCATGAGTTAAAAACTGTAGCGCTTTAGCCACTCGACTAGGAGTTTTTAATAGTCCTTCGCGATTTTTATCTTCTCCAATACTATCTAAAATTATTTCGTAAGATTTTGCAATGGCCTCTAATTTTTCAGGATTAAATTGCTCAGTCTTTTCATAACCATCTAAAGAATTTACAAAATTGATATCTTCTTTATTCTCCATAATATTCTACGTAGTTGTTTTCGGTTTCGTAAAGTTTGATACAATGTAATTTTCCGCCCATTTCATGAATTGAATTATTTAATAAATCCCAAATAGCAAAAGCGATATTTTCTGTTGATGGTTTCACATTTTTTAAAAATGGAACGTCCAAATTCAAATTTTTATGATCTAATTTTTCGATGACGGTTTTTTTAATTAATGCCGAAAGCTTTTTAAGATCTACGACAAAACCAGTTTCTAACGAAGGTTTGCCTTTTACGGTTACATAAAGTGTGAAATTATGCCCATGCCAGTTATGATTGGCACATTTGCCAAAAATTTCAAAGTTTTTTTCTTCTGACCACTCGTCATTCCAAAGTTTGTGGGCAGCATTAAAATGCTCTTTTCGGGTTAAATAAACTGTTCTCAAAATGTTTTTTGTGTAGTCAAAGATACAATCAAAAAGGGTTAAAAAGTGAATTGATTATGAAATTACTCCATTCTTTTCCATTTTATACTGAAAGTATCTGATTGAAAAATAAATGAATCTTTATCTACTTTACGAATAAAATACTCTATTTGAGACTGCCCGTTTTCAGTGATAGTAATTAATGATTGTTGATCATTGATAGAATATCGACCTTTGCTTTCCATAAGTATTTTGCCATTTGTTGTTTTTGTAGTATAGCGAAAATTTTTATTTTCATCAATATTCATTAATACAAAGGTGTCTCGATCGGCAACACTCACATTGTCATAACCAACCATTTGCCAGGTGCCAACCCAGGGAGTTTTAGAAATAGGGCTTTCTTTTTCAGCATTTCCTCCACATCCAATTCCAAAGGTGATTAAAATACCCGCTAAAACTGATATGATAAATTTATTCATGTTTTTTAGTTTTTTAAGAATAAACGAGCTCTTAGCAAGTCATTTTTTTTATTTAATTAATGTGCAAATTTAGGAAGGAAACGATGGTGATGACTAAAAAAAACGAAAAGACTTAGTTTTTCCATCTGGCTTAGTGTCTATTTAGTTGATTTTTAAGCGTGTTTCATTAAAAAATATTTTTTGTTTTATGAAGCGAAAACATTCCACTCATTTTTAGTTTCGATTTTATTCTTTTCAATTTTTAGCTTTAAAGTAATTCCCACAATATCTTTAACTTTAGGCGCAGCAATTACTTCAATAATGATTTTTTATAAATGACTATAGAGGAAATAAATAAAATACCAATGATTTTTATTGTTGGAATGGGGCGATCTGGAACAACCTTATTGAGAACAATTCTGGATGCAAATTCAGAAACATTATTTCCTCCCGAAGCCAAAGTAATTATTCATTTAAAGCAACGATACAATCATAAAAAAAATTGGACAAATCAATTAATTGATAATTTTCTGGATGATTTGTACACAGAAGTCAAGTTTGCTAAAAACTGGAATATTAACATTACGGATTTAAGAAATCAAATTTTAAAGTATGATTTGAAGGATATAACTTTTCCAATTTTAATAAAACTAATTTATTTAAATTTTCCTTCCAATTTTGATAAAAAAAGCATAAAGGTTTTAGGCGATAAAAATCCATCTTATAGTTTATTTATACCTGAACTAAAAGAAGTTTTTCCAAACATTAAAATTGTTCATTTAATACGAGATTATAGAGATTGCATATTATCGAATAAGAAATTATTTAAACGCAAGAATGTTTTTGCATTAGCTGTATTATGGAGAATCTATAATACAAAAATTAAAATGGATTGTAAAGAATTAGATATTGAATATTTAGCTATTCGATATGAAGATATTGTATATAAAGCAAAAGATTCAATTACGAGTTTATGCGAATTTATTCATATCACTTTTGATGAATCCATGCTAAACTTTAATAAGGAAATTAAATTAGAGCCAATGACTCATCTTGTTTTAATGAAAACACATCCTGGATTAGCTCAGCCTATCAACGATAGTAGCATTGGTAAATGGAAGAAAGAATTTTCGGAAATAGAGAAAAGGAGAATTTCTTATGTTTTGAATGATTTCGGAGTACAATTTGGTTATGAAAAAATAGATCATCATTCTAGCTATTTTTGGGGAATGATGCGTGGTTATGTAATTAATTATTTAGATACTGCTATCATCAAAGGCTATTTCCTTCTACCTTTTTCTATTCGAAAGTTAATTAGAAAAACAGCAAATATGATTTTTGCTAAAACAGGATTTTATACCGTTTATAATCAAGGAAATTTATTGCATCAATTAGCAAAAGATAATAAACTAGGGAATTGACGAAGGAGTAAAATCAATAACCAGATTTATTCTATTTTCATTGGAAGAATTAAAAGACGAATGTGGCAAGGAGTAATTAAATAAACAATGATCACCTTTTTTACGAAATACTGTTTTTACATTATTACATTCTAATTCTGAATCTTTGTCTAAATCAACCAAACATAAATGAAAAATTAAATTGGATGGTAAATGAGAATGGCGTTTAGCACCAGAATTGGGACCTAATCGAAAAAATGAAGCGAAATTTACACCAGGAATAGCTCGAATTAGTTTAACGGTTTCAGGAAAACATTCATCTACATCATACCATTTTATTGGAAATCCTTTTTTAAATAATGGAAAAGAAGCCCAAGAGCCATCACGAGCATCATAACCAATTTGCGTTTCATCAAATCCACCTTCTTTAATCCAATATTCAGTATGTGAATTTAATTCTGGCAATTTAGCGGTCATAAAGTTTTTCATGAATTCTTTTTCTTTTTGAGAATTAAATTCAGAAAC
>CAMBFX010000149.1 GCA_945865695.1 Chryseobacterium gleum
CAGGAAATATTTCTGAAACATTAGTGAATACCACCGGTGGAGCATTGAATGTTTCCTATACAATAACACCGAGTGTAGGTTCTTGCAACGGAACTCCAGTTACGTATACTGTAACGGTTAATCCAGTTGCTACAGTGACAAGTTCTGCACCTTTAACTTCTATTTGTTCTAACACTATTTTCTTGACCTCGCTTTCTGCTAATACAGCTGCTGGCTCGACTACTTATTCTTGGACATCAGCAGCAGTTGTAGGTGTCACCGGACACTCTACAAGTGGAACAGGAAATATTTCTGAAACATTAGTGAATACGACTAATGGCGCATTAACTGTTTCTTATACTATCACACCAAGTTTTGGTGGATGCGCAGGAACTCCTATTACTTATACAGTAACGGTAGATATGATTCAAATTACAATGGGAGCAGATCAAGAAATAGATTGTGCCAATACAACAGTTACGATTAATGGATCATCAACAACCAGTGGAGTAAGCTATGCTTGGACAAATGCAGGAGGTTCACCAGCAGGAACAACTCCAGGAAATAGTTCTACTGTTGTCAATTCAGGTGGAACTTATACTTTAACAATAACAAATCCTTTGAGTGGATGTTCAGTTTCAGGAACACTCAATGTAACTGTTTCCTCTTCTGTTCCTAATATTACAATGGGAGCAGATCAAGAATTAAATTGCTTGACCTCTACAGTTACCATCAATGGTTCTACAACAGTTACTAATCCTTCTTATTCTTGGACAGATGCATTTTCTAATCCAGCAGGAACAACTCCAACAAGTGCTTCAACAGCCGTTACAACAGTAGGAATTTACACTCTTACTATTACTAATTTGGATAATGGATGTTCCATTACTGGAACAGTAAACGTAACCTCAAATCCAGATCCTATTTCAGTAGCTGGCAATGATACCACATTAACTTGTTCCGTTACCTCCATTCAATTGGATGCAACTGGATCTTCGGTTGGTTCTTCATTTAGTTATTTATGGACAGGTCCATCAGTGGTAAGTGGTGGAACAACTTTAACGCCTACTATTGACGAACCTGGAACCTATACTATAACCGTTACGGATGCTAATACAGGTTGTGTTTCTTCGCAAGATTTAATTGTTTCAATTGATACCGTTGCTCCAATTGCAAATGCGATAGCAACGCAAAATATTGATTGTAACAATGCTCAAATTACTATTGATGGATCAAGTAGTACAGGAAATAATTTACAATACGCTTGGACAGGTTCAGGGATTGTTAGTGGAGCTAACACATCGTCTCCATTGGTAAGTCAGGCTGGAAACTATGATTTACTTTTAACTAGTAGTACAAATGGTTGTACAGATAATTTTACGGTTACAGTTATCGTTGATACCATTGCACCCATCATTACAACAGGAAATGATACCACTTTTAATTGTGGAGTAGTGAATGTAGTTTTAGATGTGACCAATGTAAATGGTGCCACTTATTTATGGTCAGGTAATGGAATTGTTTCAGGAGGAAATACAAGCAGTGTAACGATCAATCAAAGTGGAACTTATTCTGTAGCGGTAACAGGTGCGAATGGATGTTCCTCAACGGATGCTATTACTATTTCATTTGGAACAGGACCAAATGCTGCTTTTACTTTAACGCCAAATTCCGGTCAAGTTCCGTTAGTGGTTTCTACAGATAATAATTCGACAGGAAATGGATTATCTTATTTATGGAATTTTGATAATGGTTCAACTTCTACAGCTACCGATACTTTTACAACTTATACTCTGGGAGGAACCTACGATGTTGTTTTAGTGGTTGTAGATTCTTTTGGTTGTAGAGATACAGCAAGCGTACAAATCACTTTAAATAATTCTGATTTGGATATTCCCAACGGATTTACTCCGAATGGCGATATGATTAATGATGTTTTTCAAATTTTAGGACTTGAGCAATATCCAGAAAATAAAATCACTATTTTTAATCGTTGGGGTGAATTAGTATTTACTGCCGAGCCTTATTTGAGTGATTGGGACGGAAGATGTAATAATCCAACCTTAGTTCTCACGGGAGATAAAGTAGTAGATGGAACTTATTTCTTTGTATTAGATTTAGGAAATGGAACGCCTGCTATTAACGGATATATAGAAAAGAAATCAAGATAATGATGAACCGCGAAGCACTCACGAATTTAATAAAAATAACTCAAAGGAGTAAGAAACTATTAGTGATACTAATCCTTTTGCTTTCATCGAAAACAATGATGGCCCAAAATCAAATTAATTTGGGGCAATACATGATTCATCAACCCTTTATTAATCCAGCTGCGGTGGGGAGTTATCAAAATCTAACTTTTGCGGCAGTTTATAGGTCACAATGGACTCAATTTACGGGAGCACCCGTTACCCAAGGTTTGAATATAATTGCACCATTAAAAAAACTAAAACATACACTTGGTTTAAATATTTATCATGATGTAATTGGAATAAATAACAATACAGAAATTTCACTTGCTTATGCTTATACCTCTCGAATTGGAAGAAATAGTTTTCTTTCCTTCGGCTTAGGAGCAAGCGTAGATCTTTTGAAAAGTGATTATAATTTATTATATACCATTACACCAGAAGATCCTTTGTTTGTTTCCAACACAGGCATCACACCTTTGCCCGATTTTAAATTTGGAATTTATTTTTTCAAATCAAAATTTTATGCTGGATTTTCATTGCCTAATTTGCTAAATAATCAAATTGAATTTACCACCGATGGAGCTTCTGTTGGAAAAACAGAGTTTAGTGCCGAAAATTTACATTATCATTTTCATACGGGATATTCCTTTTTATTAAATGAAAAATTTGATTTTAATGCATCTACATTACTAAAGCAAGTTTCTGGTGCTCCATTACAAATGGATGGAAATTTACAATTGATGTACAAGAAAACATTTGGAATGGGTGTTTCCTACAGAACGAGTAAAGAAATTATCGGGATTCTTTCTTACAATATAAATACAACATTTAAGTTTTCATATGCATATGAATTTAATACAGGATTATTAGGTAATTATTCGAATGGTTCGCATGAAATTATGCTGATTTATTCTATTAAGCCACCCAAAGAAACAGTTGTATCTATTCCAAGATTTTAAATCATTTTCAAATGAAAAAAATACTTTTTTGGCTACTATTTTTTGGTCTATTTTCCAACAACTCTTTTTCACAAAGAAGTCACCTGGAAGAAGGCGATGAATATTTTCATAAACGATATTATCGCGAAGCGATTCAAGAATATGAATTGGCCTTGCAAGAAAAAATTGTAGTTAAAAAATACTACATGACAGAGCGAGTAGCCAAAACCTATTTCATGCTTTTTGATTATGAAAATGCATTGACTTGGTATCAAAAATTATTAGAATTTAAGGAAGAAAATGCTGCTGAAAACATTATAACACTTGCAAGAATTCAAATGAATTTAGAGCAATATACAGAGGCCAAAATTAATTTTAAATTATATAGTGAAAGAATAAATGATTCTACAAAAGTAAATGAATTCAACCGTTGGTGTGATTGGGCTATTCAAAACAAAGACAGTGTATACAAATACAATGTTCACAAAACCGAAATTGAAACGGGTAGTCGTAGCATGGGAATTGCTTATTATCAAAATGGATTAGTTTTTTCAAAACCGCAAATTCAAGATTACAAAACCAAAACAGCATTTTATGATTTGGCTTATTTGAAATGCAAAGACAGTATTAAATTTGATTCAGCACTTACTTTAAAAGGAGAGCAATTGAATCGTTCTTTTTATGAAGGAACGCCTTGTTTTTCTGTCGATGGAAAAACATTATACTATACTGGAAATTCAACCACCAGCACCAAATACAGAGATAAAAAAGCAGATAAACTGAACTTGAGTAAAGACGGAATCAATATTCTTAAAATATTTTCATCTACTTTAACCAATGATACATGGTCGGCACCAGTTGAATTAGGAATTAATAACAATCAATTTGATTGTGTTTTTCCATTCTTAGCCAATGATCAAAAAACACTTTATTTCGCTTCTAATAGGCCCGGCGGTTTTGGTGGATATGATTTATATAAAAGTACCTCCTCCGGTAATAATGTATGGTCAATCCCCGAAAATTTAGGAAGTAAAGTAAACTCCTCTTTTGATGAAATGTATCCGTATATTTTAAATGACACACTCTATTTCTCCAGCAAAGGTCATGATGGATTTGGTGGCGCAGATATTTATTTCTCCAAATTAGAAAACGAAAAAGCGAACGAAATTCAAAATATTGGGAAACCATTTAATTCTTCCAAAGATGATTTTTCATTGATAGGAAAGAGAGAAGACGGATTATTTACCGGCTATTTTTCATCCAATAGAGAAGGTACGCATGGCTATGATCATATTTATTTCTTCCGTCAACATAAAAAACCATTGTTACCAGATACCATCATTGGAGTGGCAAAAAATAAAATTACTCTAGTTCCAATTAAAGATGTAAAAATTGTATTATACAAAAAAGAAGAAAATGATTCAACTATTGCTTCCGAACAAACTACTCCTAATACAGGTTCTGTAGAATTGATTTTAAATAAAAAAACAGAATATACGGTGACTTTTGAGGCTCCAGGGTTTCAGAAAAAAACAGTTGAAATTCCTGCAGAGAACAGAGAAAATGTATTGGCTTTATTCGGAGATTTACAATTGGATCCAGTTATTGAAAAGAATTCCATTATTCAAATTCGCAATATTTATTTTGATTTTGATAAAGCTACTATTCGTGAAGAATCATTTAAAATTTTAGCACAAATCATCATTTTCCTCAATGAGAACCCAAACATCAGAGTAGAATTAAGTGCGCATACGGATGCACGTGGTAGTGATGCTTATAACTTAAAATTATCCCAGAAAAGAGCCGAATCAACCGTGAATTATTTAGTGGAACGCGGAATTGATCCTGCTAGATTGGTGCCCAAGGGATATGGCGAAAAGAAAATACAGAATCAGTGTAAAAATGGCGTTAAATGTTCAGAAGAAGAACATGAAATTAACCGTAGGGTGGAGTTAAAGGTGTTGTAAATTCAGATAAAAAATAGAGTGTGAATGGGGAAATGAATGATTTAAAGTTTGTTACCCCATTTTTTTTTGTTCCGCCATTTCCCATCTTATTACTAATTTAGTACCATAATTTAAGTACTATGGAATTCATCATTTACCAACTTAATGGCTCAGTTGCCGTCATCACACTCAATCGCCCCGAAAAATACAATAGTTTTAATCGTCCGATGTCTTTAAGCTTGCAAGAAGCGTTGGATAAAGCTGCGAAGGAAAAAGCATGTAGAGCGATTCTTTTGCGTGCCGAAGGAAAAGCATTTTGTGCTGGACAAGATTTGGCAGAAGCTTTAGATCCAAATGGTCCAGGAATTGAAAGAATAGTAGAGGAGCACTATAATCAGATTATTTTAAGAATGCGTCATATCGAAAAACCGATTGTAGTTGCAGTAAATGGCGTTGCAGCGGGTGCAGGAGCCAACATCGCTCTTGCAGGTGACGTGGTTATGGCCGGAAAATCTTCTTCGTTCTTACAAGCATTTTCTAAAATTGGATTGATTCCCGATAGTGGCGGAACATTTTATTTACCGAGATTAATTGGTTTCGGAAAAGCATCTGCTTTAATGATGCTCGGAGATAAAATCTCAGGTGAAGAAGCCGAAAAAATGGGAATGATTTATCGTGTTTGCGACGATGAAAAATTAAATGACGAGGCAATGGTTATTGCACAACAATTGGCCGAATTACCAACCGTAGCCATTGGATTAACAAAAAAATTATTGAATACAAGTATGACCAATAATATCGAACAACAACTTCGTGAAGAAGGAAAAGTTCAAGTTATTGCTGCAAATTCTAAAGATCATAAAGAAGGAATCAAAGCCTTTTTAGAAAAACGTAAACCGGTTTTTACAGGAGAATAATATGAGTAAAGAAATTATTGGCGTTTGTGGCGCAGGAGCCATGGGAAGTGGAATTGCACAAGTAGCAGCCACATTCGGACATTCCGTTATTGTTTTTGATAATTTTCCAGGGGCAATTGACAAATCAAAAAAAGGAATTGAATCAGGATTAGCAAAGTTGGTAGAGAAACAAAAAATCTCCAATGAAGAATCTGCTAGAATTTTATCGGGAATTAAATTCACAGATAAACTAACCGATCTTTCTTCTTCTAATTTAATTATCGAAGCAGTAATTGAAGATTTAGAAATAAAAAAGAAATTATTTTCAGAATTGGAGTTGATTGTAAGTAATGATTGTATTCTTGCTTCTAACACATCTTCACTTTCTATTGCATCGATTTCTGCAGCCTGTAAAAATAAATCTCGAGTAATCGGAATTCATTTTTTTAATCCTGTTCCTTTGATGCCATTGGTAGAAATTATTCCTTCCATCACAACAGGAAATGCAACAACTGAAAAATCAAAAGAAATTATTGATTCTTGGAAAAAAGTAACAGTAGTTACTAAAGATACTCCGGGATTTATTGTGAATAGAGTAGCACGTCCATTTTACAGTGAATCTATTCGTATTTACGAAGAAGGTTATGCCGATTTTGCAACGATTGATTGGGCGATGAAAGAATATGGAGGATTTAAAATGGGGCCATTTGAATTAATGGATTTCATTGGAAGTGATGTAAATTATCGTGTAACAGAATCGGTTTGGCAACAGTTTTTCTACGAACCAAGATTTAAACCATCATTAACACAAAAAAGATTATTTGAATCGGGATTATACGGTAAAAAATCGGGTAGGGGATATTATGATTATAGTGAAAATGCAATCAAACCTGAACCTAATAAAAATCCACAAACGGGAACATATATTTTTGTTCGAGTAATTTCCATGCTCATCAACGAAGCGATTGACTCGTATTATTTAGGATTAGCTTCCAAAGAAGATTTGGATTTAGCTATGACCAAAGGTGTAAATTACCCTAAAGGTTTAATTCAATGGGGAAATGAATTGGGCTTGAAAAATGTGTATGATACACTCATGCATTTATATTCCGAATACAATGAAGATCGTTATCGCCCATGTGTTTTATTGAAAAGATTGGTAGCCGAAGGGAAGAGTTTGTAGAGAATTTGCTAATTTGAAAACTTTCTCATGACCGAAGGGAATAATTTGCAAATAAGAATACTTAATTGATAAGTTACCCTTGCATTTCCTTCATGGCCCTTAATTGCTTAATGTTTAAATTGAATTTTCTTCCCTTTTGTATTTTATCCTTCGATATACTTCGAAGACTTGCTACACTTCGATAAACCCAGTGCATCGCTCAGGATGACTAACTAAACTAGCTAAACTAACTAAACTAACTAAACTAACTAAACTAACTAAACT
Source organism: Chryseobacterium gleum (assembly GCA_945865695.1). GTDB lineage: Bacteria > Bacteroidota > Bacteroidia > Flavobacteriales_D > UBA2798 > CAMBFX01. The sequence goes on from CAMBFX010000149.1 coordinate 7,399, forward strand.
AACTAAACTAACTAAACTAACTAAACTAACTAAACTAACTAAACTAACTAAACTAACTAAACTAACTAA
>CAMBFX010000150.1 GCA_945865695.1 Chryseobacterium gleum
TTGGTGAACAATGCAAGTTGGGTAGCCAATTATGATGCAAAAGCAAAAAATGTAGATTCTCCTCTGGAATTGGTTTTAAAAGCAACCGTTACTCAAACAACAGGCGAAGATTGGAACAATGTAAAATTGAAATTATCAACCGGAAATCCGAATAAAAATAAAACCAAACCAGATTTAGCGATGTGGAGTTTATACGCTTATGATGAAGTGGTATATAAAGCTAATAGAAAAGGAAAAGGGAATGCTGCAATGAAAACCGAAACTGTTTATGATGAGAAAAACGCAGAGAATTATGAATACGATAAAGTGCAATTAGATGCGGTTGAAATTACAACTTCATCTTCTGGTTCATATCGCTTAACAGCTCCACTTAATACGCAAGGCGCTTCATATACATGGAATGCCAATACTTCTTATAATTACACCACCATTATTGAAACAGGTGTTAACGCCGAATACGATATTGATATTCCTTATACTATTTTAAGTGATGGAAAAGAAAATATGGTGGAAATTAAGAAATACGATATTCCTGCATCTTATACTTATTATGCTATTCCAAAAATGGATAAGGATGCATTCTTAGTAGCAAGTATTACGGGTTGGGAAAAGTATAATTTCATTCCAGGTTATGTGAATGTTTATATCAACGATACGTATACAGGTCGTTCTTATTTCGATTCTCAAAGTGTAGAAGATACTTTGGATTTATCGATGGGAAGAGATAATTCAGTTATCATTACGCGTAAAAAAACAAAAGATTTTTCAGGAAATGCCGTTATCGGTGGATCCCGTAAATCAAATATGGGATTTGAAATATCAGTTCGTAATACAAGAAAAACTTCTATCAAATTAAATTTATATGATCAATTTCCATTAAGCACATTCAAAGAAATGGAAATCACTACAGGTGAAACTTCTGGTGCAAAACACGATAAAGAAACAGGTAAACTAGAGTGGGAGATGGAAGTACCATCTGGAGAAAGCAAGGTTTTAAAGTTTAATTATTCGGTGAAATATCCAAAAGATAAAACCATTACGAATTTAGGCGGATAGTTTTTTAGTGTAACGTCACTCTGAACTTGTTTCAGAGTCTCATGTTGCCAACTGTTATTGCCAACTGCAACTGTTAACTGCTAACTGCAACTGCCAACTGTTAACTGCAACTGCCAACTGTTAACTGCTAACTGCAACTTCTTCACTCTTTACTATGTGGCTATTGTCTATTTGCCTTTTTCTTCTCCACAATTCCCTCCGTCAAATCCATTAACATTTCCAATGATAAAAATGGACCGCGTTTTATATTATCCAAGGTTATAATCGTAATATCTTTTGTCAAATTACGAATAAAATTCCCTCTAAATCCTTTCCACCAACCCGTGTGATAAACGATTTGATATCCACTATGAGAACTTTTTAATCTCCATCCAAAACCATAATTATCTTTTCCTTTTTCCTCACGCTCTTTACTGGTTGGAGTATAGGCTAATTTCTGTGTTTTTGACGAGAGTAATTTTTTATTTCGAAGTGCCCTGTCATATTTTAAAAGATCTTCAGCGGTGGTGTAAATTCCTTTGTCTCCAGAAGCACCATTTAAATAATAATCCTCAATGAAATTTCCTTTTTCATTATACCCTAAAACTTGATTTTTTATCAATTTCCCACGTTCATAAACAGCTGTATTTTTCATTCCAGCAGGTTTGAAAATATTTTCTTTTAAATAATTCGAGTAGGTTTTTGCGCTGGCTTTTTCAATAATTAGTGAAAGAAGCATGTAGCCTGTATTGCTATATTCAAACGTGCCATCAGGCTCATGGTAGGGTTTCGGACAATGAATTTTCATAATTTCTACCACATCCTGATTCTTTATAGGAATTTTTTTATCCAACCAAAAATCATCACAGTAATATTCGTATTTACTTAATCCTCCTCTATGACAAAGTAACATTTCAATGGTGATGCCACGGTAAGGAAAACTATCAATATAAATATTTACCGAATCACTTAATTTCAATTTGCCTTGCTCCATCAATTGCAAAATGGCTGTGGAAGTAAATGTTTTGGTAATAGAGGCAATTTGAAATTGATGATTTTTTTTGAGAGGAATTGAATCGGTGGGATTGGTAAAACCATAACTTTTCTCAAGAATGATATGTCCTTTAAAAGCAAATAAAACATTCCCATTAAATTCTTGCAATTCTTGTCTTTTTTGAAAAAACGTATCAATGGTAAATCTCGCTTCTTTAAAAAACGAATCGTAATACTTAGTACTATCTATTTTGGGAACTTCTACTTTTAATTCTGGAGTATCATTACTTCCACATGAGCCGAATAAAAGTGCTAAAAGTAAGATAGAAAGAATCTTGCCTTTTATTTTTAATTTTAAATTTTTCATTATTAATTTCTTTTCATCCCCCTGCCAATTTCACCGAATAACCTTCTTTTATTAAAAGCTCTTGCATTTTCTTTCTATGATCTCCTTGAAGAAGTATTTCTCTTTCTTTCATAGCACCACCCACACCACATTTTTGCTTCAAAACCTTGGTCAATTCTTCAATATCACTCGTTTTTCCAGTAAATCCTGTCACTCTGCTTACCACTTTTCCGCCGCCTTTTCGGTCTAACCAAATTCTTAAATCTTGATTTTTGCTTTTTACTGAATCTTCCAAATCATCCTCTTCAATGCTTTTTTTGTACTGAAAATCAGGATTGGTAGAGTAAACGACCCCAGCCATTTTTTTATTTTTATTCGACATAAACAATATTTTTGCTGCGCTAAAATTACAATACATTTTTATCGTTTCTTAAAATGTGAAAACAATTAGGGTACTTTGTTAATACTTTGATTTTAACTTTTAGATTTGTTTATGCAAAAAGGGTGGCTATTTATTCTTATTTTCTTGAGTTCGTTCTCTGTTAATGCCCAAATTAATTGCGCCAAATATTCTGCTGATTATGGCAAATCAATTGCATTTTTTGATTCTACTGATTATTCAAATTCTGTAAAATCGTTTACCAAATTAATTAACGCCACTTCTTTAGCAAAGTGTTTCAATAAATCTTATTATTACCGAGGAAGTTCCTATTTCTATTTGGGAAGAATTGACTCTGCCATTACTGATTTTGAAATTTATACGAAATTAGAGCCTGAGGATGAACTTGGCTTACGAAAAATGGGTGCACTTTATTATTACATTGGGAATAATGAATTAGCCATAATTTATTATAAAGCAGCATTAGATTTAGCACCCGAAGATGTGTATACGCTTTATAACATGGGTGAGGCTTATTTTCAATCGGGCAATTTAGAATCGGCAGAAAAAATGTACAGAAAGGCTTTTAAGATTGATACTCTCCATTATGAATCATTGGTGGGAATTGGAAAAGTTCAAGCAGAAACAGAATTATTTGATATGGCATTGAAAAATTTAGACCGTGCAGTAAAAATGAATCCAGAACAATACCAAGCTTATTTCTGGAAGGGAATTGTATATATGCGAGCACCCCACATGGGAAAAGCAGAAGATATGTTTGATGCTGCACAAGCTCGTGATTCTTCTGATGCAAACATTTATCTCAATCGAGCCATTACCCATTCTTTTACTTTTAATTTTGATAAGGCATTGGATGATTATAATAAACTTTTACAAATATATCCTGATAGCGAAGAAGGTTTAGTGGGAAGAGCTGTTGTTTTAATTGAATTAACGCAATACGAATTAGCTTTAACCGATTTGGATGATTGCCTTTCATTAAATAAAAATAATTTAGATGCTTGGTTTTATCGAGGATATTGCAATAATAAACTTTTAAATTTTGATGAAGGGGTTTCTGATTTTAGTAATATTATTACCATTGATAAAGAAAATTTCGAGGCGTTTTATAATCGAGGAATTTCCTATTATTCATTAGAGCAATATGATAAAGCTATAACAGATTATACAAAGGCAATTATCTTGCATCCAGATGATCCTGATGTGTATTTTAATAGGGGAATGTCATATGATCTTCAACAAAAATACCAATTGGCAATTGATGATTATACAAAAACTATTTTTTATAATTCTGTCGATCAAGAGGCTTATTTCAATCGATGCGTTTCTAAATATATGTTAGGAAAAAAGAAAGAGGCTTGTGAAGATTGTCGAATGGCCGAATTCATGGGTAAAATAGATATTTCACCCAAACTTTTAAAAGGTTGTAAGAAGAAAAATAATAAAACACCAGAGAAATTAAAATGAGTGCTAAATTTGATATGTTGGTGAAAACCTTTCATGGTTTTGAAGATATCGTTGCCGATGAAATTCGAAGTTTCGGAGGAGAAAATATCGAAAATTTGAAACGTGCGGTTTCGTTTTCTGGAGATAAAAGAACGCTCTATAGAATGAATTATGAATCGCGTTTTTCATTAAATATTCTAGTGCCTATTTTTGGGTTTACGGCAAATAATACAGATGAAATTTACGATGGTGTTCAACGAATTAATTGGGATGATTTTTTAGCACTTGATAAAACGTTTAGTATTCATGCAACTATTTCTTCCGAACTTTATGAGCACAGTCAATTTGTGGTTTTAAAAGTGAAAGATGCAATTGTAGATCAGTTTCGTGATAAATATCAAGATCGACCTTCAATTGATACCGAAAATCCCGATTTAAAAATACAAGTACACATTTATAATGATGAAGTAACCATTTCATTGGATAGTACGGGTGAACCTCTTTATAAAAGAGGATATCGAAAGAGAGTAGGAGAGGCTCATCTTAATGAAGTATTAGCTGCTGGTTTAATAAAATTATCCGAATGGAAATGTGATGTCCCGTTCTTAGACCCAATGTGCGGTAGTGGAACTATTTTAGCTGAAGCTGGAATGTTATTAACGAATACGCCTTCTGGAAAATATCGAAAAGCTTTCGGTTTTCAAAAATGGAGAGATTATGATGAAAAACTATGGACAGAAGTAAAAAATTCAGCCAATAATAAAATATCTGCTTCTGAAGTATCTATTACAGGTTTCGAATTGGATATGCCCAACGTGGAATTGGCTAGAATAAATACCGAATTTTTATCTCCATTAGTTCAAATTAATATTATTAAAGCAGATATGATGAAAATGAAACCTCCCTATTCGGCTGGTTTCATAATTGTAAATCCCCCTTATGGCGAAAGATTAAGAAGCCAATCCGTTCCCGAGCTTTATGCAGAAATGGGAACAACGCTAAAACACCAATATTCGGGCTACCGAGCTTGCATTATTAGCTCAAATTTTGATGCTTTAAAAAATATTGGACTAAAAACTTCACGAAGATTTACTGTTTTCAATGGCCCACTAGAATGTAAATTTCAATGTTTCGATTTATATGCAGGGACAAAAAAAATCCATAAAAAAGAAGAAAATTAAGAAGTTAAGGTGTTGAAAAAATAACATTTTCATTTCTTTTAATTTAAATCAAACATTTTAGTTTGTTGTTTTTCCACAATTTATGGTCTAATTAGGGAAAGGTAGATTTTGGTATTTAAATAATTCCGAAATTACACCTGAACAAAAATTAATATATGCGCAAACAACTTTACTTCGTAGCAACTTTTTTAATGGTTTCATCAATGTCCTTTGCTGGCGGTGATGTTTCTTATTCTAAAAATAAGGTTGAAAAAACCTTTCATCAAGCTGGTAGAACTCCTGATATTTCTTTGCAAGAAGAATTGAGGAATCATCACGCTTGGAAAAACTTTTTATCACATAATGGCGACTGGTGGGTTGTGTTTAACGAAGAAAATCGCAAACCTCACAGAGCATACGGAACACCAATTTCCGTTGCTGGAAGTAATGCGGAGCAACGTGCAATGAATTTTATTTTAGGTCACCTTAGTGAGTTTAAAATTCCAGTAAGTGAACTCGCTTTAACTGGGAAGTTATCTAATGAAAAACATGATTTTGTAAATTATCACCAAATTCATAACGGGTTAAAAGTATTAGAAAGTCGTTTAACAGTAAAGTTAACTAGAGATGGACAAGTAATCCTTTTCGGTGCTGATGTCTTTAATGATATTGATGTAGATGTTAACCCAACGATTATGGTGGCTGGAGCAGAAAATGCTGCATCTACAGGGTTAGACGAAACAGTAACCAATATTACAACTAATGCTGAGTTATTTATTTTACCAGTTCCAGAGAACAAGGCTTATAAATACAAATTAGTTTATCAAGTAAATGTAGAAACAATGCATGATGGAGTTCCTGCTGATTATTATACGTTAGTTGATGCGCATAATGGTGAAGTTTTATATAGAACGAATAAGGTTTTACACATGGATGGGCATGGTCACGAATCAAAAGGTGGAACAGTAGAAATGGAAGTAACTGCCGAAGTTTATCCAACTCATTCATTCAACCCACTTTCAAATGAGCCAATGGCAAACATGGAATATTCTGTTGCATCTACCACATATAATACAGATGGAAATGGATACTCAATGTCGGGTGCTTCTGGTACACAATCAGCAACTTTTTTCTTACGTGGATTATGGTCTACAGTAAAAACTAATAATGTTACTCCTTCTTTTACCACAACAGTAATTGATGGCTTAAATGCAATTTCATTCAACGCAAATTCAACTTCACAAGAATCTTCTGCTTATTATCATGTAAATATTGTGCATGATCATCAAAAAGCGTTGATGCCTTCATTTACTGGAATGGATTTTTCATTAACTACAAACGTAGATATTACTACTTCAAATTGTAATGCATTTTATAATGGAACTTCTATTAATTTTTATGCATTAGCAAATGGATGTACTTCTTTTGCAACAGTTGGTGATGTAGTTTATCACGAATATGGCCACGGAATTAATGATAATTTTTATACGGATAATGGTGGAAACTTTAACAATGGAGGAATGGGTGAAGGCTATGCCGATGTTTGGGCTTATTCAATTACTGAAAATCCAATTTTAGGTGAAGGAACGGATGTGGCTATTGCAACTGAATACATCCGAAGATATGATATCAATAAAAAAGTTTATCCAGTTGATATCACAGGAGAAGTTCATGCGGATGGTGAAATTATTGCTGGTGCTTGGTGGGATACTTATTTAAATTTAGGAAGTAATATGTCAACAATGATGAACTTATTTGTATTGGCATATCCTGGACTTCAAGCTACAGTATTCAATGGTAACGAAGGAGTTGCCTTTACTGATGTTTTAATTGATGCTCTTCAAGCGGATGATGATGATGCAGACTTAACCAACGGAACGCCAAATGGACAAGCAATTGTAGATGCATTTGCATTGCATGGAATTACTTTAATTTCAAATGCAAATTTAATTCACACACAATTAACTTCTGCTCCTCATAGTAATCCAATTACAATCAATAGTACTTTACAGTTGAATTTTCCATATACAC
>CAMBFX010000151.1 GCA_945865695.1 Chryseobacterium gleum
TCAAAGAAATCAGCTGTCCGAAAACGGACTGGCCAAAAAAATGTGTACTTTTATTCATATAGTTGGGTTCGCAAAAACCAATCTATACAAAAAGTGCCGAAAGAAGAAATTCAATCGGCACTTTTAAAACTTATATCGGACAACAGTGATTCAGAATATAAAATAGCCTTAGGTTGCCGTGGAGTTGGGAGATTACTTTGGCTTAAAGCGTTCAATAAAGTTAGTGTAAAAAGTGTTTATGAGGAGAATGGGCAAGTGTTTACACGAACTTTTGATTTCAATGTTACAAACGATATTCATAATGAAAAGGTAGATCCAACTCCAAATGCAAAAATTGAAACATCAATAAGGTTGTTTGATATCCACAAAGAGTATTTGAAATATTTACGCAAAACAGCAGAAACAATTTCCCGAGATTTGCTTGAACATTGCTTATGGTATTTCATTCGTAATGGTGGAGCACCAGAAATTTTCATTGTAGATGCTGGCGAAAAAATCTCACTTCATAAAGAATACGATGCTTTGATGATTAACGCATCTGAAAGGAATTCTTTTATTATAAAATCAAAAACTTTTGAAATAACCCATGTGAAACTCAAGTCATCATTGCAGAACAAGCACCGAATAATTTACAGTGCTGCTGACAGAGTTGTTAAAGAAGATTCACTTCAGGGAAAGATTCCTGGATTATTTGGTTTTTTACATGATGGTGCTGAGAACTTTGCTTACATGTGTTTTCTCACATCAGAATATTTGACTGAAAAAGTAAATCCTGAAAGAGTCGGCTTTAACATTTCTGAAACTGTAGAAGGTATGTTTGCTGATGAAGAAATTTCTTTTACCGATATAAGAGATAATGCATTGAAAATTATTATAGAATATTTAGACCAATACCTTACAGAGAATAAACAAATCGGAATAAAAAGATTGACCGACTTTGTTGATGCAAAAGCTCCAAGATACAGACCCATCTTAGGAAGATTAACTGAAGGCGAAAAGATAGTAGACCCCAACATTTCCGATAAGGATTTAGATATTAAGCTTCACACTTACTTAATGGCGTTTGAATCACAACTTCTTGCAGAAGGGCATGACCTAATGATTCCAGATGGAATAGAAAATAAGGAGGATTACGCTAGACGCATTGATGAGTATTTGTCAAAGGCAAGCGATTTGAAACGTTCAGATTTGGCAAATTATGTTGCACACAGAAAAGTAATTCTTGATTTACTGCGGAAGGCAATAAAAAAAGGAACAGATGGAATGTATTATAAAGAAGATGTCTTGCATAAGTTGATAATGCCGATGCAAAAAGTAAGTAATGAAATTAAATTTGAAGATAGCAACCTGTGGCTTATTGATGAACGCTTGGCATTTCACAATTTTTTGGCATCAGATAAAACACTAACTTCAATTCCCATTACAGATTCCAACTCAACGAAGGAACCCGATTTGTTAGGATTGAGTGTATACGATAATCCATTACTTGTTAATGATGGTGATAATTTACCACTTGCTTCAATCACTGTTGTAGAAATAAAACGACCAATGCGAAATGATGCGAGAGCAGGAGAAGAAAAAGACCCGATTGAACAGGCATTAGGTTATTTAAAAAGAGTTCGCAATGGAAGTGTAAAGACAGATGCTGGAAGATTAATTCCAAATTCAGATGATATTCCTGGATTCTGTTATGTCATTTGCGATATTACTTCCACAGTCAAAGACAGATGTGATTTCCTTGACTTACGAGTTACATCCGACAAGTTGGGATATTTTGGTTTTCACAAAACATACAATGCCTACATCGAGGTAATATCGTTTGATAGGTTGTTGAATATGGCAACGGAAAGAAATAAAGCATTTTTTGACAAATTGGGTTTACCATCAGCATGATGAAATTCAATTGACATGACAATTTAGAAGCCGCTAATGTTTCGTTGTGGAACATTCCACGATTTATGCAGAAGAAAAAAAAGAAATACTGTAACATCGAAATAATCGTTAGGATAAATACCATAAAGTAGATAATATAATGAATTCATTGAAGGAGATTATTGCAAGTAATCAGCCGTTGAGTTCTAACAAACAAGAGCAAACAAAATGAATCAAGAAACAACAAATAAGATTCCGCTTACTGAAAAAGCGCCAAGTGTATCTTGGTTTCTTGGATGAGACTACAAGGGTATATTCAAATGGACAAACTTCATATTCACTTAAACAATTAATGATTATATGTGACTATATATTTAAGTCCAGTCCTAACAAGGAAATATTGATGAGTAAAATGGAGGCACTTTTCATACAAAGGTTCAAAATGAAGTTTGAGGAGATTGTTGCCACCAAAGTATACTCTTGATTTTCTACTAATGAAGATTCCTTCTAGTGATTAAAGAAATTAATTTTAATATATGGAATGAGGTTTTATGATTACATTAGAATAAAAAAGATTTACAATAATACAAAGTGTATGTATTAATGTATGTTTTATATATTACAATTACTTATATTACTTATTATTAAATAGTTACATTATTTTATTACAACCCCGAAGGGGTTTAATATTAATAATAGAACTCATTGTATTTTCTTCACAACCCTTAAGGGGTTGAATATGCAGAAAAGAATATTACTATTTATAATAAAAATTAAGCCGTTACTGAACTTTCAAAATCACGAATCTAAATCAAATATTTTTCTTCAAATTCTATTTCAAATTCTTTTAAAATTTCTTTGTATTCCGTTAAAAAATCTTTTTTCTGATGATGTTCTTCTTGATTAATAACGTAACGAATTAATCTTTCCTTGGATTTAATATCATAAGTAAATGCACCAAATCCATCTTGCCAACCATCAAAATTTTTAAATAGATAATTTCTTTTTATCATCAAGGAACTACTTAATTTAAGATCTTTTACTAAATCAGATAATGCCATTGAAGGATGTAAATGTGTAATAATATGTATATGATCTTCAACTCCGCCAATTTGATAAAGATGACATTTTTTACTTTTTAAAACTCCAGACATGAATTTAAAAACCCTATCTCGATTATTTTTCGTTAAAGTCCTTTCTCTATTCTTCGTTGAAAAAACTATTTGATATAAAATTTGAGTATATGTACTCATTCTATTCAATCATTAATTTTTATATCCTTCACCGCCAATTGTAAACTCGATTTATCATTCCAGAAATTCTCTTCGAATGAAAAAGCAAGGCTAAATGTTTTTTTCTGAATTTCAGGAAGCAAATGCCCTAATCCAAATGCAATTCCATTTAATTTTAATTCTGGATTATTTGCAGGAGAAACATATAGTTTTAAATGATTTTCACCAACGATTTTAGAATAACCAGCATCTTTTAAATTATTTACCACAAAAACGGGACTCATATTTCCAGGACCAAATGGCCCCATTTGTTTTAAGACACGATAAAATTTTGGAATTTCATTGGTATTTTCTCCTTTTTGATAAATATTTTCTAGAAATATTTCGGCATCAATTTCAATTTTCGGTGTGAGAATTTCATCAGTGATATTTTCAGAAACTACTGTTTCAAATTTTTCAATGAAGGCATCCAAATTTTCTATTTTCATAGTCAATCCAGCAGCATATTTATGACCACCAAATTGTTCTAATAAATCACTGCATTTTTCGATAGCTTCATACACATCATAATCTTTTACAGATCTTGCAGAACCTGTAATTTTTCCATTGGCACCCGTGAGCATAATGGTTGGACGGTAATACGTTTCTATCAATCTTGAAGCAACAATTCCAATCACGCCTTTATGCCAATCTTCAAGGTATAAAACGGTTGTTTTAGCCGTTTCAACATTTGGATTTTGATTAACCATGGCTAATGCTTGAGCGGTAATTTCTTTATCTAGATTTTTTCGTTGATCATTGTGTTCGTTCAAAATTTCGCTTTTTTCATAAGCTTCCTGTATTTCTTTTGCGATTAATAATTCCACCGCACGTTGTCCAGAATGTATTCTTCCTGCTGCATTAATGCGGGGACCAATCACAAAAACTAAATCAGAAATATCCACAGGTAATTTTTTACCGGCACCGTTGAGCATAGCTTCAATTCCGGGACGTGGTTTTGAATTTATTTCTTTCAGTCCAAAATAAGCCAATGTTCTATTTTCTCCATTGATGGGAACAATATCCGCTGCCGTACTTATCGAGACTAAATCTAAATACGAATTTACAAGTTCATCCGAAATGTTTTTTTTCTTCGCTAGTGCTTGAATTACTTTGAAACCAATTCCGCAACCTGATAATTCTTTGAATGGATAATGACAATCTTTTCTTTTTGGATCTAAAACAATAGCATTAGGAATTATTTCACCCGGATTATGATGATCACAAATAATAAAATCAATTCCTTTTTCCAGAGCGTAATCTGCTTTATCATTTGATTTAATTCCACAATCGAGTGCAATGATTAATCCGAAATCATTATCAGCAGCAAAATCAATTCCCTTAAATGAAATTCCATATCCTTCAGCATATCGGTCGGGAATATAAAAAGAAACATGAGGATAAATTTCATGAAGAAAACTATACATCAATGCAACTGCAGTAGTTCCATCTACATCATAATCGCCATAAACAAGTATTCTTTCTTTTTTTTCAATCGCTTGTTCTATTCTAGCAATGGCACGATCCATGTCTTTCATTAGAAAGGGATCATGAAGTTCGTTGAGGTCGGGACGAAAGAACCCGCGAGCCTCTTCAAATGTCTGAATTCCACGTTGAATTAAAATCGTTGCAATAACTGGGTGAATCGATAAACTATTCGATAAAGAGTGAACCAATTCCGTATCAACGGAAGATTTCATAACCCATCTTTTTTCTATATCTTTAGGCATAACTTTTGGTAAATACATTTATCAAAATTCAACATTTATGAGACATCTTCTGACTATAATTTTTAGTTTTTTCCTTTTTTTTGGTGTTTTTTCTCAACCACCCACCGATTTCTATTTTAAAACACCCATTCCCGCACAATGTAAGGAACTAAAAAAGACTCCTGCTTCTTTTCATGGCCAATGGCAAAGTAAGAAAGATACCATGAGATCTTTCATCATCACAGAAAATAAAGTAATTTCTCAGTATAAACACCTAATGATTTTATCTAAAAAAGAATTTAACAAGGCTGGATATAAGTTAAAAGACGGATTTTTATATGGATTTGCAAAGAATGATTCTCTTCCTGCCTTTATGAAGAATGATACAGTAATTTTTTGTTATATCAGCGAAAATGAAATTATTCATTTAGTGAAAGAAACAGGAAATGAATTTTTAACCGAGATTGGAGGCAAATTAATTTTAAGTCAAAAGGAGGACTCACTTTTTAGGTACACTTTGATTAGCATAAAGAATAACGAATTAGTTTTATCGGAAGTTCTTCATGAGCCGGAACTGAAAAAAGTGCTGGAACTTACAAATGCAATTACAGTTAAAAATAAAAACGAGGAAGATATATTGTACGTAGCCGACATAGATAAAAACAAAATGGAAAAATTTATTTCACAAGGATTTTTTAATGATATTCAGAATTGTCAAAGAATTATTGAATAGTGAAAAATTTTTTATCTAATATTTTTAATTCTCCATGGGCAAGATATTTTTTGCTTGCTGTTTCTTTTTGTTTGATAATAGGCGCTAATTGGCTTTTTAAATCTAATTATGCAGTTGAGTCAAATGAAGCGATTGCTAAAAAAGTTGAATCTTTTATTCTTGAAAAGGATAGCCAGTCCAAATTATTATTAAATGAAGCAGCTGAAGTTTTATTGGAATCTAATGCCATTGAATTATTTGATCAGCAAAAAGCAAATAGTAAAATTAGTTTATTCGTTTATAAAAGTGATTCATTAGTTTATTGGAATAGTAATCGACTCGGCCTTAATCGACATTTACAAAGCACTTATTTAAAAGACAAGGCAATAAAACTAGGAAATACATGGCTAAGATTATTAAGTAAGTCTATTGCCGATAAAAATTACGTTTTGATCGCAGCTTATGTTATTAAGCGAGAGTTTCCCTTCAATAATGAATATATTTTAAACGGTTTTGATTCAGAATTGAAATTGAATGAAAAAGCAATGATTACCTTTTCTAAGGATACAGAAAATGGAATTAATATTTATTCTTCGGACAATAAAAATAAATTATTATTTACACTCCTTCTTCCAGAAGGTGAAAAAATGATTTCTCATTCTTCATTATTGATGATGGTGATTTCTATGGCTTTGGGAATTCTGTTTTTAATTTGGTTTTTAAAATTGGAATGTGAGAATTTAGAGAAATTTATTGGAATATTTCCTGCTACTCATTTATTTGTGTTTACCTTATTAGGTTTACGTTATCTCACGCTTTATATAGGTTTTCCTGGAGTCTTTACTCAGTTTGAACTTTTTCAACCCGAACTTTATGCCGCCTCATTCTTGTTTCCTTCATTGGGAGATTTTATAATAAACATTATTTTGTTGTTCATCATTTGTTATCATATTTACAATAAATCAAAAGAATTTAATTTCGATCCTTTAAAATTTAAACCACTTCGCTATTCCGCTCTAATTCCATTATTTTTAGTAGTGATTTTGTATCCACTTTTTATCAATCAAATGATTAGTGGTTTGATTCGAGATTCAGGAATTAACTTTAATGTAAATAATATTTTTGATCTATCTGCCTATAGCATTCTTGGCATCACCATGATTGGAATTCTGTTTTTCTCACTCTTATTATTGTCAGATGTTTTGATTTATACTGCAGTAAAATTAAAATTTAAATGGTATTATATTGCCTCTATTTTATTGTCTGCTCTTTTAGTTATATCCATTTATCATTCGGACGAAAGTGAATGGGATGGGTTGATGATTGGTTGGCCTTACTTGATGCTTTTATTAATGTTGGTGGTTCACTTTAGAAGTGGAAAGATTTTTTCATTCAATAATGTAGTGGTTTTATTAATTATTTTTTCGGGTTATACTGCACATACTGTAACAAAATATTCTAGAGATAAAGAATGGGAAAATCGTAAATTAATTATGAGCAGTTTGGCCACCGATGAAGATCCTAATACCGAATTGCGTTATGCCGATATGGAACCTGAATTATTACAAAGTGATTTGATTCAAGAACCATTCAACACTCAATTAGAATTCAGTAAACTCGATTTTGATCATAAAATTGATGAAACTTATTTTAAAGGCTCATGGTCGGATTATGATATTCAGTATTATCTTTT
>CAMBFX010000152.1 GCA_945865695.1 Chryseobacterium gleum
CCACAAGCATCGCTCCCCTAGCGATGTTTCGTGTTTTATTTGGGTTTATGATGTGTGTAAGTATCGCACGTTTTTATCTCAATGGATGGATTGATGATTTATATGTAATGCCGAAATTTTATTTTACTTATCTCGGTTTCGAATGGGTAAAGCCATTGGGCGAAGCGGGTATGTATTTCATCTTTGCTTTGATTTTTATTTCCTCTCTCTTTATTATGTTAGGATTTTTGTATCGTGTTTCTGCATTGCTTTTTTTCTTATCATTTACTTATGTAGAATTGATTGATAAAACGAATTATCTTAACCATTATTATTTTATTAGTATTGTCGGATTCCTTCTAGTATTTCTTCCTGCTCATCGCTATTTTTCTGTAGACTCAAAATTATTTCCATCCATAAAAGTTACTCATGTTCCTCGTTGGACAATAGATTCTATCAAACTTCAATTAGGAATCGTTTATTTTTTTGCTGGTGTTGCTAAATTAAATTACGATTGGTTATTCGAAGCAATGCCACTCAAATTATGGTTGCCAGCTCGTGCAGGAGATATGCCTGTTGTTGGTTTTTTAATGGACGAAGTTTGGATTGCTTATTTATTTTCTTGGTTCGGATGTATTTATGATTTATTGATTCCATTTTTTTTATTAATTAAAAAATATCGCCCATATGCTTATTTTTTCGTGATTGTTTTTCATGTTCTCACTTGGTGGCTCTTCAATATCGGAATGTTCCCATTTATTATGATTATTTCTACTCTCATTTTCTTTGATACCGAATTCCATCAAAAAATTATAAAATTGCTTTCGTTTCAACGCACCTCTTCAAATCCGAACACTTTCACGACCCAAGGAAGTAAATTCGAAATTCGAACCCTCTCACAACCGAAGGGCGTAAATTCGAAATTTTCTCTTGCTTCCAAACTCATTCTACCATTTTTCGTTTTACATTTTACATTGCAAATTCTCCTTCCTTTCCGCTATCTCCTTTATCCTGAAAAACTTTTTTGGACAGAAGAAGGATTTCGTTTTTCATGGAGAGTGATGTTAATGGAAAAGGGTGGTGTAGCCATTTTTAAAGTAGGTGATTCATCTTTCACTGGAGAAATTGAAATCAAAAATTCAGATTATCTTACACCAGTTCAAGAAAAAATGATGTCCACACAACCCGATATGATTTTGCAATTTGCACATCAACTTAGGGATGATTATAAAGGAAAAACAATTGAGGTGCATGGAATAAAATTTACTTTCAATGATCCAATTGTAAAAGTCGAATCTTATGTTACTTTAAACGGATCTGGAACTCGACCTTTTATTAATCCGGATGTAAATTTAGCTAAACTTGATTATAATCTCCAACACCGTGATTGGATTTTGCCTTATAAAGAATGAGAAATCTAAGCACCCTATTTTTTTTCTTGTTTTTTACTTTGGGATTTTCTCAAAGACCAATTCACACTGTTTATTTCTCAATGAGTGATGCTACTACAAATGTTGTTTTGGAAGGAGTTGAAATTAAAATTTATGAATTGACATTATCTAATTTTACCAATAAAGAAGGTACTGTAGAGTTAAAATTGGAAGGAGATATTTATCAAATGATAATTTTTAAAGAAGGTTACCGAATGATTAAGGAGGAATTAATTGTTAAAGGTGATTTGGTTTTGAAATTTAGGTTAGATAAATTGGAAAATAATTTGAAACCAATCGAAATTATTGCTTTAGAAGATAATTCATTTTCTAATGATCGTTTAAATAATGTAGAAGGAACTTCTATTTATGCGGGTAAGAAAAATGATGTTATTTTAATGGATAAAATAAATGCGAATCTTGCAACCAATAATCCACGTCAAATTTTTGCTAAAGTGGCAGGATTAAATATTTGGGAAAGTGATGCTGCGGGATTGCAAATGGGAATTGGTGGAAGAGGATTAAGTCCCAATCGTACTTCTAATTTTAATACTCGTCAAAATGGGTATGATATGGCGGCAGATGCGCTTGGGTATCCAGAAAGTTATTATACTCCGCCTAGCGAATCGATTGATAGAATTGAAGTAATTCGAGGTGCATCGTCACTTCAATACGGTTCACAATTTGGTGGAGTAGTAAATTTTGTTTCAAAAAAAGGAACAAAAGAAAAGCCATTTGAGTTTTTGTCTCGACAAACTTTAGGTTCATTTGGTTTATACAATACTTTCAATTCTGTTGGAGGAACAATAAAAAACAGATTAAATTATTATACTTTTTATCAATACAAAAAAGGAAATGGTTGGCGAGAAAATTCAGATTTCAATCAACAAACTGCCTATGGAGCTTTGCGATATTCAATCAATGAAAATGTTGAAATTTCGGGTGACTATACACGAATGACTTATCTCGCGCATCAACCAGGTGGATTATCCGATCAAATGTTTTTGCAAAATCCGCAACAAAGTATTCGAGATCGAAATTGGTTTAAAGTAAATTGGAATTTATTTTCTTTCTCTTTAAATTATAAAATTAGTTCTAAATCGGAATTGAATATTCGCAATTATGGTTTGGTGGCTTCAAGATTAGCATTAGGATTTTTAGGAAGCATTAATCGTGCTGATCCATTGCAGGAAAGAGAATTGATTTCGGGTTTTTTCAAAAATTTTGGAAATGAAACTCGTTTTCTTACACGATATAAATTAAAAAAATCCATGGGCGTATTTTTAGTTGGAACTCGATATTACCAAGGAAAAACGGCAACTCAGCAAGGTTTAGCTTCTAATGGTTTCGATGCTGATTTCCGTTATTTAAATCCCACCAATTTGGAAAACTCTGATTATACTTTTCCTAGTAAAAATTGGGCGGCATTTGTAGAAAATATTTTTTACATAAATGAAAAATGGAGTATAACTCCGGGATTTCGTTTCGAGAATATCCAAACGGCTTCTGGTGGTTATTATAAAATTAGAAATACTGATTTGGCAGGTAATGTAATTTATGAAGAAACAATGGAAACTACCAGTCAATATAAAAGAAATGTTCCATTGGCTGGAATCGGATTTAGTTATAAAAAATCGATTGTTTTTGAATCCTATGCAAATATTTCTCAGAATTATCGAGCCATTAATTTTAGTGATGTGCAAATTGTAAACCCAAATTCAAGAGTAGATCCAAATATTCAAGATGAATATGGATTTAATGCGGATATAGGTTGGAGAGGGAAACTTAAAAATATTTTTACCTACGACATTTCTTTGTTTATGCTAAAGTATGATAATCGTATTGGTGAAATTTTACAAACCGATGAAAGTAATTTTACCGTCTATAGATTTAGAACAAATATTGCCGATTCTAGAAATCTGGGAGTTGAATTTTTTGCAGAGATAGATGCTTTAAAAATTTTCAAAGATAGCACTGAACATTCGTTAAAATTATTTGTGAATACCTCATTTATTGATGCTCGATATTTGTATTCAGAGCAATCAGCGGTAAGCAATAATAAAGTTGAATTGGTTCCATCTCTAAATTTGAAAACGGGATTAGGATATTCTTATCATGATTTTTCAGTACAAACTCAATTCTCCTATATCTCCGAACAATTTTCAGATGCCACTAATTCTGAATTTACTTCTAATGCGATTTATGGACTTATTCCTTCTTATTTTGTTTTGGATTTTTCAGCTTCTTATTCTTATAAAAGGTGGAAATTAGAATCAGGTATAAATAATTTTATGAATGAAAATTATTTTACTCGAAGAGCTGTTTCTTATCCTGGTCCAGGAATTATTCCATCGGAGGTAAGAAATTTTTACTGTACTATACAATTCAAATTCTAATCGATTTTGTTAATCGATTTAGCTCACCTATAAGGTCTCGCTTGTTTAATTAATAAAACAGGCACCCCATTTCTTAAAATATATTTGAATTCAATATCTAAAGCATAATCACGAAAAGTAGTTTTCATCCAAGCTTTTGATTTGGTATAAAAATGATCTTTGATAATGGAAAGTTGTTTAGATAAATACCTTACTTCTTCTATGGTTAAAATGGGTTTATTATTATTCAAGCTCGAATAGGTAATGTATTCCATCGAATTTTTCTCGTCATAGAAATCAAGATCTAAATTTAAATAAGAAATTAATAATTCAGTTGTCACTCCTTCTGGCGGCTGCACCACACTTGTTTCCCCCTTTTGCATATTAATTACATAACCTGATTCCGTATCACGGTATAAATTTTTTGTTACAACCACTCCGTTGCTAATTTCTTCGGGAAAGGATTCGTGAACTAAAATTCCCATATAAACGGTTTGTTGATTAATATTAAAAAATTCACGTTCACTAAATGCCCGGTCATTCCATAATGATGCCCATACAGTTTTTATTGCTTTCTCAACTGTTTTTGTACTGTCGCCAGGAATTCCAGTTTTCGAATCGTATAAACCTGCACCATTAAATTCTGCCAAATCTTCGGCATTTGAAGAAGAACGAAATCGAGGACGTTTTCCTGTTTCACATTCATTAATCATTTTTAATACTTGCCGATATAATGAAGTGTCAATGGGTGATTTTATTATTGTATCTCTAATACAAGCTAACTCTTCATTTAACTTTATTCTATCTTTTAAAATTAATGTATCTATTAAGATGGCATCAATCATTTTATCAATGCCATATTTCTGGATATGTTCATAATAGAAATAAAATGGAATAGAAAATCCTCCTCGTGGAGTAAAAAATTCTTTTCCGGCTCCTTTTACTCTTGCTAGTTCGGATAAATAACATGCTTTTGCCCCATATTTTTCTGATTCATTTAATTTAATTTCTTTCAATGAAACTAGTTTTTTAATTTCTAAATCAGCATCCAGTTCAATTTCTTTTTTTTCTTTTTTTGTTTGCTTCGAAATTTCTTTTATCTCTAAATTAAAGCTATCATTGGTGATACGGAATGAAACATTTTGTCCAATTAAATCATTGATTTTTTTATTGGTTGCCGCATTTTTATAAGCAATAACAGGCGTTTTTCTGTTATGCGCAAGAATGGTAATATGACTTAATGGTGTTTGAAATGTAGTAATGATTACTCCAGCACAAAGCGGAATATCATTCGAATAACCTTCAATAATTAAAATATCATTGGTAGAAATGTTTGCAGTATATATTTCATTTGATTTGATTTTTTTTAAAATTCCTTCTGCCGAACCTGTATTGACCACTTGTATTTCTTGATCAGAATAAATTTCATTGGGCTCAATAGTTTTACAACTAATACCCGATTTTTTTATTTTTTCTTTCAGAACAGGCGTATTAACGTAGAGTAAAACTTCCTTATTTTTAATGAAACTTGAAATAATAGATTGATGTAAACTTTTAATTTGTGCTACAGAGATATCATCTGCCACAGAAAATTCTAACATAAATTTTTCGGTGCTATGGATGTAATTAATGTTACCTAAATAGTATTTTCTTCCGGCTCGTTGCTCATAATTATTGTCATTGAATAGCGCTAGATCATCGTATTCGTTCAAAAATTGCCTACAAAAATCAAAATGTAAATGGGCATATCGATCATTAACGTAGTATAATTTTCCAGTTGCAATTACATAAACCACTTTAACGGCATCAATTTGCGAAAACTTATCCGTTAACGGTTCACCACTGAATTTGTTGAATTCGGTCATTGAAGAAATAGAATGCGAATAGGGAGGAGGATTCTGCCCGAAAACCACCAAATGTGTTAGTAAAAGGAGAAATGAAAAAATCGTTCGCATGGCTAATTAAAGTTAATACAATTTAATCTACCTAAAGTTCATTTATTAGTATTATTTTTGTTAAACTAACTTAAAAAATTAAAACTATGTGTATAATCGGATTAGTACTCGCTGCAATGGCTCTTGGCCTTGGCGCTCTATTTCTTTTGGCTAAAGCCCAAAAAGAGAATTTAGGAAAATTATTTTCTGTTTCAGCTTATGTTATACTAACAGTTTCTGTATTGGTCATTTTATTTTCCATCACTGCGGGAATAATGCATTGTTGCCACAGCAAAGGCGGTTGCGGAAAATATAAAATGGAAAATGGAGGCGGTTGCCCAATGATGAAAGGTGGATGCGAATCTCAATCGTCTTGTGGAGAATCGAAAGCTTCTTGTTCAAAAGGCCAATCTTGTGAAAAAGAAGGAAAATCTTGTTCTAACGGTGAAGGTTCTTGCTCAATGGGCGGAATGAAAGGCGGAGATTATATGATTATGATGAATCCTCACGGAGGAAAGTTGTTTGAAAAACGAATTATCAAAAAAGGGGATACAATGGACGTTCAAGTAGAAATGATTACTGAATAATATTCTTCTATGATTATTTAAAAGGGATGAGCAATCATCCCTTTTTTGTTGAGTTAACTTTTTAATGTTGGAATATTTTCTATTGTTGATTGAAAGTTTTTTCATTGTTACTTAATTTTATAGAATGATGAAATGGACGAAATATTTTTTCAGTTTTACAATCATTGGATTAGTTTTCTTATCCTCCTGCCATACCAAGAAAAAGATAGTAGTGAAGGAAGAGAAGGTAGAAACGGTCAATGCAGAGCTCAAACCCCTTCTTGATAAATATGCACTTCAAATTGGTGTAAAAGCGGAAGATTTGGAGAACGGATACCTTTATCAGTTCATTGATGGTTGGATGGGTGTTCCCTATAAATGGGCGGGAAATGATAAAAATGGAATTGATTGTTCGGGTTTTGTAAATCAAGTTTATCTCAATGTATATAAGAAGCAATTAGAACGTTCAGCAAAAGATATAATCAACGAATGTAAGGAAATCAAAAAAGAAGAATTGAAAGAAGGAGATTTAGTTTTTTTTGATATCAGTGGTGCGAATTCACATATTGGAGTGTTTTTGGAAAACAGTAAATTTATTCATGCTTCCTCTTCAAAAGGTGTAATGATTTCAGATCTCAATCAAAGTTATTGGATAAAATATTGGGGTAGGGCAGGAAGAGTGAAGTAGTTGGGGAATTGATTCTGCGATTAATAATAACATTTAATCATTTTTGTACAAATTTTACGTCCATCAGGCAGGTGATTGATCCTATTTTTGATTATTATTGTAAAAAGAAAATTTCAAAATAATATCGCTTTATCTAGATGAGATTTTACAAGATTGGTTTTAATTAAAAAATTGATTTTTAAATAACAGGAATAATTGACAAAGATGTATCATAAATTAATATTCATACTAACGCTTTTTTGGAGCGCTCAAAGCATTAGCTTCGCGCAATG
>CAMBFX010000153.1 GCA_945865695.1 Chryseobacterium gleum
TTGATTATTATGGGAACTCATGGCGCTAAAGGAATGTCGCAGAAATTATTTGGTAGTTTCGCTATCAAAGTCATTAATAGCACATTTGTTCCGTTTGTAATTGTTCAGGATGTTGTTCCTAGCGTGAATATTAAAAAGATTATTTTCCCAATCGAAACAAGCTCAGAAAGTTTACAAGTGATGAACATCGCCGCCAATATTGCGATAGAGTTTGGTGCAGATATTTTATTGATTGCACAAAAAGAATCCGATACTTCATTAGCTATGAAAATTAAAGTTCATTTGGAAGTAGTTAGTAAACAGTTGGCAAAAAAAGGAGTGAAGTGTACGTTTCAATTGATTGAAAAATCAAAAAATTTCGATGAAAAATTAATGAAAATTGCTAAAACAGATAATAGTGATATGATAGCTATCGCTTATCATGATGATAGCTTTTTCGGAACAGGATCATTTGCACAGAACTTGATTACTAATGCGGATAAAATTCCTGTTTTGATTATCAAAGCAAAGGAATCAGGAAACTATTATTACTAGAGTATTGACATAAGTCCCGTTAGTTATCGGGATTAGACTAAAGACTGGAAAATTGTCGAATTACACCCCTGAAATTCTAGATGCACTGAAGCAATTTTATGTTGCTTTAGATTCGCATGTAAATGCTATTGAAGAAAAAAACAAAGCAAGAATCAATTGTAAAAAAGGATGTTTCTCCTGCTGCAAAGATGATTTAGAAGTTTTTGGAATAGAGGCCGAGTTCATTAGGAAACATCAATCCGAATTTTTAAAAAATAATTCAGCAGCTCCTAAAGGTGCTTGTGCATTATTGGATGAAGAAGGCGCTTGTCGTATTTACGATTCACGCCCATTTATTTGTCGCACACATGGCGTTCCCATTGCCTATTTGCAAGAAGATGAAACGGGAGAATATGAATTAAGAGATATTTGTCTGCTAAATGAAGAAGGAGAATCTCTTGAAAATTTATCCACGGAAAAAATCTTTCAAAATAATGCTTGGGAAGAAAAATTGGCTCTGCTCCAAATAATGGCTGATAAGGGAAAAATGGAACGATTCTTATTGAGAAATTTGTTTGAAATATAAAAGAAAGTAATTTGAATTTATGAAAGTAATTAAGCAATCAAGAATTTTTAAAGAAGGAATTTTAGTAGACAAAGCTGAAATCAAATCAAAAAATAAAAAATTCCATCGATATCGTGTTGATCGCCCAGATGCAGTAGCGGTAATTGTTCACAATAAAAAGGAAAAAACCATTACCATGGTGAAACAGTTTCGCTATGCCATTCACGACCGATTTAAAGGAAATTTATTGGAAATTCCAGCAGGAAAAATCGACAAAGGAGAGAAGCCGATAAAAACAGCAGTTCGTGAAACCTACGAAGAATGTGGGTATAAATTGAAAGCAAAAAATCTTAAAAAGGTGGCCGAATTTTTTGCAGCCCCTGGATATACTACCGAAAAATTTCATCTTTATTATGTGGAAGTAAAGTCATCTGATAAAGTGAATAAGGGTGGAGGATTGGAGGAAGAAAATGAATATATCGAAACCATTGAAATGCCAGTAAAGGATTTTATAAATGCAATGAAAAAGGGTAAAATTCAAGACGCTAAAACATTGGTGGCAGCGCAGTGGTTTCTGCTGAATATACGCTAATTTTTGCTTTGATTCATTCCATTTACCGCTTGTCATTTTAATTAAAATTCATTTTTAAATCAAGTTTACCTTTGTTCTATTAATTACAAACTATGAAATCAATTGTTTATTTTTTAGGAGCATGCGCTCTTTTATATTCTTGTTCAAGTTCTGAAACTTCAGAAAAAAAAGAAGAAACCAAGAAAGTGGAAATTCCACAAGTAAAATATCCCGTGACTGAAAAGGGAGATGTGGTAGAAAATTATCACGGAACGGAAATTGCCGACCCTTATCGCTGGTTAGAATTTGATACTGCCGAAAATGTGAAAGCATGGGTGGTAGAGCAAAATAAAGTGACCTATGATTTTTTAGAAAAAATTCCAGCAAGAAAAATTTTCAAAAAACGTCTCGAAGAAATTTTTGATTATCCTAAAGTAGGTTCTCCGCAAAAAGTGGGAGAATATTATTTCTACTATAAAAATTCGGGATTGCAAAATCAAGCGGTGATTTATTATAAAAAAGGCCTTGATGGAAAAGAACAAGTTTTCATTGATCCAAATGCATTATCAGATAATGGAACTGTTTCTATCGGCTTGGCGGGATTTTCTGCTGATAATAAATACGCAACTTATTCCGTTTCTCAGGCAGGATCAGATTGGCAAGAATTTAGAGTAATGGAAATTGCTTCGAAAAAAGAAATGAATGATGTGTTGAAATGGGTGAAATTCTCTGGCGCAACATGGTATAAAGATGGTTTTTTCTATAGCAGATATCCTACACCAGCAGTTGGAAAAGAACTTTCGGCTACCAATGAATACCACACTGTTTATTATCACAAAATGGGAGATGCTCAAGACAAGGATAAATTGATTTATACCGATAAGAAAAATCCTTTGCGTTATCATTATGTGCAATTAACAGAAGATGAAAAGTATTTAATTCTCTATGTTTCATCAGGAACAAATGGATTTGAAACACATTTTAAACCGGTGGATGCTGCTGGAGGATTTAAACCATTGTTTACTGGTTTTGAGAATAAGAGTAATGTGATAGATCATATTGATGGAAAATTTTTAGTGCATACAGATGTTGATGCGCCTCGCTACCGTGTGATTGGAGTAGATCCCAATAAAACAGCAAAAGAAAATTGGATTGAAGTAATTCCACAGAATGAAAATTTATTGGAAGGAGTGACTTTAGGCGGAGGAAAAATGTTTGCTCAATATTTGAAAGATGTAACTACGCGAATTTATCAAATGGATTTAACTGGAAAGATAGAACATGAAATTGAATTTCCAGGATTAGGAACAGCTGGCGGATTAGGCGGAAAAAAGGATGATATGAATATGTTTTATACCTTCACTTCCTTTACCTATCCCACTACTATTTTTAATTATAATGTAAAGACAGGAAAATCTACTGTTTTTTATCGCCCCGAATTAAAATTCAATCCAGATGATTTTACTTCTGAACAAGTTTTTTATCCAAGTAAAGATGGAACGAAAATCCCGATGTTTATCGTTTATAAAAAAGGAATGAAGAAGACAGGAAAAAACCCAACGTTACTTTATGCGTATGGTGGATTTAATGTGAATTTGACACCTTCGTTTTCGGTTAGTATCATTCCTGTTTTGGAACAAGGCGGAGTTTATGCTTTAGCAAATTTACGCGGAGGAGGAGAGTACGGTGAAGAATGGCACCAAGCTGGAATGTTTGGCAAAAAGCAAAATGTATTTGATGATTTCATTACAGCAGCCGAATATTTAATAAAGAAGAAATATACTTCTAGCGATTATTTAGCAATAAGCGGAGGGTCAAACGGTGGATTATTAGTGGGTGCTTGTATGACTCAGCGTCCAGAGTTATACAAAGTAGCTTTCCCAGCAGTAGGAGTTTTAGATATGTTGCGCTTCCATAAATTCACGGTTGGTTTTGGTTGGGTAGCTGAGTATGGTTCGAGTGATGATGCAGAACAATTCAACTATCTTTTAAAATATTCTCCATTGCATAATGTAAAAGAAATGGCTTATCCTGCTACGATGGTTTTAACGGGAGATCATGATGATCGTGTTGTTCCAGCGCATTCATTCAAATTCATTGCGGCACTACAAGAAAAACACAAAGGAAAAAGTCCAGTGTTAGTAAGAATTGAAACAGATGCAGGTCATGGAGCAGGAAAACCTACAGGAAAAGTAATTGAAGAATTGGCAGATAAATGGGCGTTCATGTTTTTTAATATGGGGGTTGAGGTAAAATAACAGCGGGTTTAAACCCGTTGACTAAAAACAAAAATACAACACGGCTTTAGCCGAACATAAATATTAAAAATTGAGAGCGGGATAAATTTCCCGCTTTTTTATAAAAAAAAAACGGAGCAGATATTCCGCTCCGTTTTCTAACCTGAAAAACAAAATTATTATTTCTTCATTTGATTATTGATTTCATCAACGATTTCTTTTTCTCCACCTGATTTTAATTGGTTGAGTAATGCTTTAGCCCCCGGAGTATTTAAACTAATCAAAGTATAAACATAATAACTTCTATAATAAGCAGTGACATTTTTATTGGTGATTAATGTTTTTGTCAAGGCCAACACTTTATTCAGATCCAAAGAATCCGGAACACTTCTCACTAATTCGCTCAAGCAATAACTTCCGTAATAACACCAATTCTGATCATCCTTTTTTTCTAAAAGTGTTTTTTCGATGAGTTCGTAACTCGCGAAAGATTTTAAATAACCTAATCCCAACATTGAGCTTCCCGCTATTTGAATTTCTGAATCGGCAATAAAGGTTTCATAAGTAGTGCGAGCACTTGCCTTCATATCTTCATTTTCTACTCGCCAAATGATATTCAAACATTGGACGCGTACTTCCAATTTTTCTTCTGAATTATTAATCATTGTGGCAAAAGCATGAAACAAATCCGAATTTGCGAGAGCCTCTGAAGGGCAAAGACGAATTAATTCTAATCTACCTCTTAATTCTGTATTACCACTTTTCACTGTGTTTAAAATGGAAGTGAATAATTTTTTATCTTCAGTTGTATACCAACTAGCTAATAGTTGACCCAATTGAGAACCCGCATAATTTCCTTCTTCATCTTTTTCTTTTTTTAAAGCATTCAATACAATGGTTCCGTATTCAGGATTTTTTCTGAAATCACTACTCATCGTCCAAAAATTTACAGCATGCGCGGCCGCTTGAGTTTTTTTAGAAGGACCCTTTTCAATTAAAGTGAATAAATCAGTAATTATAGCTTCTCTTTTCTTTTCATCTTTACATTCTACTTGGATATACTCGGAAGTTTTGGTATAAGCTTCGCAATTGGTGTTTTGTTGTTCGCAAGCCGCTAAAGCATCGATTTGTTTTTCGAGTTCTGCATTCACTTTTTTCTCAGGAGCTGATTCTTTTGATTCTTCTGAATTATTTCCACCGCAAGAAGTGAGAATAAGTGCTGGAACCATAAATAAGACGAGGGTTTTGTTTAAATTTTTCATGTTGTTTTTATTTTTTTAGCAAACCTAAGGTCAACAGAGCAACTGCGAAAAACTTTTCAGCGAACGACTTGATTTTTCAGTGAACGACAGATAAAGCCCTAAATCACCTTTATTTTAGCCATTAAATCTTCTTTAAAAGCCCTTCCGATTGGAATGAGTACCTGATTAATATGAATCTCGTTATTCTTTATCTTATCAATTTTTTTCAAATTCACCGCATGTGATTTATGCACACGTATAATTTGTTGTGAATTTATCTGATCCAGTATTTCTTTTAAAGTCATTTTAGCTAAAATTTTTCCTTCGGGCGTATAAATATTCGCATAATAATCATAAGCATCAATATATAGAATTTCTTCTGGAATTATTTTCATCATTCCATTCGAGCTGTTAATGAAACACGCGGTTGTTTCTTCTTTAGAATTAGAATCAGTTTGATTTTCTATTCTTGAAAATGCGAGTTCAATCGCTACTTTTATGCTAGCGGAGGTATAAGGCTTAACAACATAACCATAGGGCGCAATATTTTTTACTCTTTCTAAAGTGGCCTGATCGCTAAACGCAGTGGTGAAAATAACGGGAAGTCGAAATTCTGTTTTCAAGATTCCTGCCAAATGAATTCCGTCAATAGAATCATTCAGTTGGATATCCATTAATACAAGATCAGGTTTTTGTTTTTTGAAAGCTTCCAAGGCATCGGTGGCTGTATGTGAAATGCCTATCACTTCGTATTTCATCTCGAGGAGCATTTCTTTTAAATCATGTGCGATGAAAACATCATCTTCCACTATATATATTTTTTTAATCATTACAATTGTTTTTTAGTAGTTTGATTGAGCGCTTTCGCGCTTCAT
The DNA here is from genome assembly GCA_945865695.1 of Chryseobacterium gleum. GTDB lineage: Bacteria > Bacteroidota > Bacteroidia > Flavobacteriales_D > UBA2798 > CAMBFX01. Next base: position 6,003 of record CAMBFX010000153.1, read on the forward strand.
CTATTTAGTTTGAATTGGATGTGACAGTGAAATCCTTTTTTCGAATATTCTGTTATTTCGGCATTCAATTTTCTACCATGCGATTCAATCAGTTTTTTTCCAAAAGAATCTGTTTTCGATTCCTGAAGATTTCCAATTCCGTTATCAGAAAATAAAATCAAACAATTATTTTTGTTTTCAACAGAAATGTTAATGGTAATTTCGGGAGATTTTATATTTTGAAAAGCATGTTTACATGAATTAGTAAACAGTTCCGAGAATAATTGTCCGAGATACAAAGCGGTGTCTGAATCAACCGTGACATCGCCTTTTAGAGCGAAAGAAATATTTTTTTCAGGATAAAATCCTATGATTTTTAGCCCAATCATTTCCAAATAATTTTTGAGGGTTACAGAGGTGAGATTTTGCTGATTATAGAGGGTTTCATGGATAAAAGAAATATTCATAATCCGGTTTTCCATATTTTCAACGAGTTTATCGGCTGAAGGATCTTTCAATTTTCTTTTTTCTAATCGAAGAAGGCTCATTACCGAATGAAGATTATTTTTTACTCTATGATGAACTTCTCGAATAAGAATTTCATTTTCCTTGCTTTTTTGTTCGATGATTTCTTTTTGTAATAATAAATCATTATTTTTTTTCTTTTGTCGGTAGGAGAAATATAGTAATAGAATCAATAACGATAAAATGAAGAGGATGGTGATGATCCAAAATATTTTTAATTGTTGCTCTTTCTCTAACTGAATTTCAGAGGCTTTTATTTGAAGTTGTTGATTTTGATTCAAGGTATTTAATTGTTGCAATTCTTCTTCTTGTTGAATTTGTTTCAAACGATAATCAAACCCAAGTTCTTTCACCTTTTTTTCTTGGTGATAGAGGGAGTCTTTCCAAGAAGAGGCATTTTTTTTGTAAAAGTAAGCTTGAGCGAAATCTTTCTGTGAACGATATATTTCTGCTAAATGATTGGCCGATTCATAAGCGTATTGATGGTTATTTTTTTTGATAGATAAATCATAGACTTCTGCGAACAAAGCTTCCGATTCAGTCATTTTCTTTTGTTTCCACTTCAATTTTCCTAGATAAAAGAGAGATTCTAAAATATCCGTTTCGAGTTTTAAAGATTTTCTGAGGTCATAACTTTTCTTAAGATAAAATTGTGCGCTATCTTCGTTTTTTAGGATATTTCCTAACGATGCATACCCATAGGCGATGAGAATCTGGTCATT
>CAMBFX010000154.1 GCA_945865695.1 Chryseobacterium gleum
ACTAAATAAGAACCGTCAAAAATTAATTGAGTAACAGTTAAAGATCCAGTTACGTTAAAATTAGTTCCGAATTTAATTGCAATCAAATCATCTGGATTGGCCATTGGATTAAAAGCATTGGCTGGTAATACAGTTGTGGGTAAGACTAAATTATTTTGAAACGTACCTGCCGCATTTATCTGTGGTAAACCAATCGCCAAAATTTCTTTTACTTTTTGTTCAGATTTTCTTAAATCGGCTTCACTGCTTTTAATAGTATAACTATTTTCGAGCGCAAATTTCTGTGCCTGCTCGAGGGTAAAAGCATTTTGTGCCGAAATAATTCCTCCACAGAACAATAATATTCCTGAGATTAAAAATTTCTTCCTCATTTTATATTAAATTTTTCGTTTAAATATTTTATTCCTTTTTCGCTGGAAATTCCGCGCAAATGATAAATTATCATTTCCTTATAAACATCCTTGAAATTAAATTCATTAGGTGGAAATAATTGTCCGTCAAAAATTAAATCGACTCGTGTCACATATAATAGTGCAACTATAGGAATATTTAAATCTTTGCGATAATATCCTTCTTTTATTCCACGAACCATATTTTCTTTCATGCAATCCAATACGAACTTTTGCTTATATCCAATGAAAATTTCCCAGGCTTCTGGGTAATATTTTTCCAAATCATAATGTATAGAAGGATGCATAGTATTCACTATTCTTCCAGCAAATTCACTGGTAGAAATAATTTCTTCAATAGAATTTTCGCTTTCTTTAATTAGTTTGGCAACACTAGCTTCATCATTTTGAATGTGAGCCTTCATGATTTGAGCAACCAAATCGTTTTTATCTGTAACAAATTTATAAAGTGTTTTTTTGGAAATTTTTAGCTCGCGCGAAACATCATCCATGGTCACACTTTTTAATCCATACCTCATAAAAATTTTGGTGGCATGTTCTAAAATGACTTCTTTTTTCTCTTCCATGTGCCAAAATTATGTAAAAAAGAAACACAGGAAACGTTATACAATTAAAATGTTTCTAGTGTTTTTATTGTTTCCTTTAATTAGTTGTTAAACAATAGTATAATAAAATACATTTGTATGAATATTTTTATTTTGAGCCAATTTATAAGTTGAGTTTTTCGACAGCGTTTCTAAAATCAGAAGAATTTTGGATAAAAAAGAGGCTTTATTTATAAGAATTAGAATAAAATTTTTCGTGCTCTTTTCTTTAAATAAAAATTCGTCAGCGAAAAAATTACCGCATTATTGAATTACATTTGAAGCATGAATTTTTCAGAAATTATTGGGCAGCAAGAGGTGAAGGAAAGACTGATACGTTCGGTGCAAGATTCCCGTATTTCTCATGCACAATTATTTTTGGGTCCAGAGGGTGGCGGCGCTTTTCCATTGGCATTAGCCTACATTCAATATATTTTATGTGAGAATAAGAAATCGGTTGACTCTTGCGGACAGTGTGCGCCTTGTTTAAAAGTGTCCAAGTTATCTCATCCTGATGTTCACTTATCTTTTCCAGTTATTTTATCCGAGAGCAAAACCAGTGATGGGGTGATTACCGAATTTCGTGAGCGTGTTTTAGAAACTCCCTATATGAACTACCGGTATTGGTTAGATTCTATTGAAGGAAATAATAAAAACGGAGTGATTGGTGTGCATGAAAGCGCTGGCATTTTAAAAAAATTAGTTTACAAAGCCTACGAAGCCGAATATAAATTTATGTTGGTTTGGATGGCAGAGCATATGAATCCACAAGCTTCCAATAAACTTTTAAAAATAATAGAAGAGCCACCCGAAAAAACGGTTTTTATATTGATAGCAGAAGCAGCAGAAGATATTTTGCCCACTATTTTATCGCGATGCCAAGTAGTAAAAGTTCCGCGTTTGAGTGATGAACAAGTGGAAAACGCATTAATCGAAAAAAAGTTGGCAGCACCCGAAGAAGCAAGAAGTATAGCCACATTAGCAGAAGGAAATTTTTGGGAAGCGCAAAAACAGATTACTCAAATAGAGGAAAATCTAGAGAGATTAGACACATTTCGCCAATGGATGCTGTTTTGTTTTAAAAAAGATGTTCCGGGAATTATTCAATTCACCGATGATCTTTCGGCTGGAGGAAGAGAGAAATTAAAAATATTATTATCCTATAGTTTATATATGTTCCGTCAGAGTATCGTTGCTAATTATGCCGGTAACGAATTAATCCATTTAAGAGGAAGTGAACGTGAATTTTTGATAAAATTTTCTAATTTTATTCACGGTGGAAATATTATGGAACTCACCGAAGCATTTGATAAAGCCTATTATTACATCGAGAGAAACGGCCATCCTAAAATTGTGATGTTCGATTTATCATTGACCGCAATCAAGTTGATTAATAAACAGCAGGTGGAGAGGTGAGTTGAAAGAATTATTTTAGCCAACTTTTTTCTGGATTCATAGAGGTATGAATCAACGCATGAATTTGAACGCAATTCGATTTTTCATTCAATGAAAAATGAAACATATACGGAAAACCTTTTATCGGAATACATCGAATCATTTTGTATCGGATTTGATAATAGGGATTTTTAGCTAATGCAGAATAAGTTTCTTGAATCTGAAGATAGAATTTCTTCGCTGCATTAAAATTTTTTGAAACTAAATCTTCTATTCCTTTTTCAATTTCAGAATGTACTCGTTTATCGAGAAAAACTTCAAAACCCATATTTCTTTTTTAATAAATTATTCGAATCCTTAACCGAAATATAATCTTTGGCTTTTGCTGTTTTTTTTCTATTCAACACCAATTTTTGTATTTCAGCAGGAATCTCATCATTTATCAATGATGGTTTATATTTCAATTTATCAAGAAACTTCAAGAATAAATCCAATTCTTTATCTGGAATATTTACAGTTATAACGGCCATTTAATTTTTTATTAAAATAGTTAATGTTCAATAGCAAATATACAGATTTAGAAAATAAATGGTTATGGTATATTCAACTTTAGAGGATTTAAGACAAAATTATACCAAACAACTAATCACTCTTCCCCCTCAATTAATCATTAACACACCTCTGTGTACCATTCCCTGTGATTTGACGTTAATTATTTACTAAATTTGAACCCTTCTTCTCTCGAATTTCATTGTTGGAATAGAGAAAGATTAAGAAAGATAACCCATGGGATGTAATACTTGTTCGAATAATAGTGGCGGAACACCAAACGGATGTAAAAGTCACGGTCACTGTGCATCAGGTGGATGCGATAAATTAGGCGTTTTTGATTGGCTCTCTGATATGGAAATGCCCACCACTGCAAAATATGATTTGGTAGAGGTGAGATTCAAAAACGGTCGTAAAGCTTTCTATCGTAATGTTCACAATTTTTCACTTTATACCGGAGACGCAGTGGCCGTTGAAGCTAGTCCAGGATATGATGTGGGAATGGTTTCCATTACTGGCGAACTAGTGAATTTACAAATGCATAAAAAAGAAATTGGTGCTGATTCAGCAGAAATCAAAAAGATTTTTAGAAAAGCAAAGCCCGAAGATATTGATAAATGGAAAGAAGCACGTGAATTAGAATTTGAAACGATGCATCGTGCTCGCACTATGGCTTTGAACTTGAAATTAGAAATGAAAATTTCGGATGTAGAATACCAAGGTGATAAAACCAAAGCGATTTTCTATTATACCGCAGAGGGAAGAGTGGATTTTCGTGAACTCATCAAAGTGATGGCCGATCAGTTTAAGATTAGAGTAGAAATGCGTCAGATTGGTGCACGTCAAGAAGCAGGGCGTCTCGGAGGAATTGGTTCTTGTGGGAGAGAACTTTGTTGTTCTACTTGGTTAACCGATTTCAGAACTGTTTCAACTTCTGCAGCACGGTATCAGCAATTATCTTTGAACCCACAAAAATTAGCTGGGCAATGCGGAAAATTAAAATGTTGTTTGAATTATGAATTGGATATGTATGTAGAGGCTTACAAAGATTTTCCTGATAGTAATTTCAAATTGCAAACCGCCAAAGGAAATGCGCATCATCAGAAAACGGATACGTTCAAAAGAATGATGTGGTATACTGTTGAAGGAGATCCTACCAATAATTTTATCGGATTAAAAATAGAAAGAGTTAAGGAAATTATTGAACTCAATAAAAAAGGAACAGTTGTAGAAAGTTTAGAAGGATATATTGAGAAAGTGGTGATAGACAAACAGCCCGATTTTGATAATGTTGTAGGACAAGATAGCTTAACGCGATTTGATAAACCTAAAGGGAAAAAATTCGCAAAAGGAGGACAACCACAACAAGGACAACAGAAATCATGGCAGAAAAAACCAGAGAAAAATCTGAGCGAGAGCGGACAGCAAAGAGCGGTAAATCCAAATCAAGGGCAACCAAAAAAATGGCAAGGAAATAATAAGAGCGAGAGCGGAGAGAAGAGAGCAGAGAATAACAACCAAGGACATCCACAACAAAAACAAAATCCTTCTCAGCAAAAAAAATGGCAAGGAAATAAACCTCAAAATCCAAATCAACAAGGCGGAAATAAATCTTTTCCTAAAAAATCTGAAGAGGGAAATAACAATGAGAATAAGTAAATTTAGATAGAGGTATTTTGAATAAAGAGATTTTAAATAGCGAAATTTTGAGCGTCAAGAATAAAAATAATATTGATCAGGCTTGTGTGCGAGTTAATTTCAATACTCAATACTCAATACTCAATACTTCTGCCTTCATCTGCTTTCTGCTTCTACCTCTGCTACTTTTCTCCTCGTGTGGAAAGGAAACTTTCTTCGATGAGACGGTAGAAATTCCAGCGCATAGATGGTCGCATACAGATATGATACAATTCAAAGTGGACGTAAAAGACACGGTTAATAATTTTGATTTTTTTGTGAATATTCGTCATACAAAATCGTATGGGTACAGTAATCTTTTTGTCTTTTTACATACCGTTGCACCTGATGGAAGAAAGATGACAGACACATTAGAATTTCCAATGGCCGATCCTGAAGGAAATTATGTTGGGGATGTTTCAGGAGGATTAGTTTTAAATAGAATTATTGTAAAAAAGCAAACACGTTTTCCTAAATCAGGAATCTATACTTTTGTGATTGAGCAAGCAATGCGTGAAAAAGAATTAGAAGAAATTACAGATGTAGGTTTAACTATTGTGAATACAACCAACTAAAAATACATGGCGAAGAAAGAAAAAAATACGGAAGGAAATTTAGAGCTAAGCAAACGTGCTAAATTTTGGACCATCGTTCTTACCTGGTCTTTTATTACTGGCCCTATCGTTTTTCTTATGTTTTATATTTGGATTTTGAGTTTTGGTGATTTACCCAGTACCAAACAATTAGAAGACCCAAAAAGTAATCAGGCATCTGAAATTATTACTTCAGACGGAGTAATGATTGGAAAATATTTTCGACAGAACAGAAGTAATGCCGAATTCAATGAACTTTCACCATACCTCGTTGCTTGTTTAGTTGCCACTGAAGATGAAAGATATTATGATCACTCGGGTGTAGATTTTTGGGCACTTACTCGTGTAGTAAAAGGGGTGGTTGCTGGAAGTTCAAGCAGTGGAGGAGGAAGTACCATTACTCAACAGCTAGCAAAAATGCTTTTTCCGAGACAAAAAATGTCAGGTTTGCAAATTGTGAATCGTAAATTTAAAGAGTGGATTATTGCTACACGTCTCGAACGAGCTTATACCAAAGAAGAAATCATTACCATGTATTTGAATGAATTTGATTTCATCAATAACGCGGTAGGAATAAAATCGGCAGCTAAAGTTTATTTCAATACAACACCCGATTCATTGCGATTAGAACAATCTGCTCTATTGGTAGGAATGGCAAAAAATCCTTCATTGTATAATCCATTACGTGATTCGGTGAATGCAAAAAACAGAAGGAATACGGTATTGTATCAGTTGTTACGTAATAGCGAAAAAGAAAAAATAGTTTCATTGTTATCTTCCAATAAAATCGACAAAAAATATCCAAAGTTCACAAAAGAAGATTATGAAAAATTGAAAAATTCTCCACTGGGATTAAAATACACCAAAGTGGATCATATCGAAGGAATCGCACCTTATTTCAGAGAGGAATTGCGAAAAGATTTGGAAACATTATTTGAGAAGAAAGATGCCAGCGGAAATTATGTATATCGTAAACGTGATGGAACGAAATATGATATTTACAAAGACGGTTTAAAAATTTACGTAACACTTGATTCGAGAATGCAGCGTTATGGCGAATGGGCGGTTCAAGAACATTTCAGTAAACAATTGCAAAAAGATTTTGATAAAGACAATAAAAGATGGAAGCATGCTCCATTCTCCAACGATATCAATGAGGAACAGATTGAAAAAATTATGGTTACCGCACGCACAAAATCGGCAAGAGGCCAAATCATGAATGGAAAAAAGTGTGGAAACTGCGAGCGACCTAAAGATTATATTAAGAAAGTAACGAAGAACGGAACAACTTATTATCAATGTACCTATTGTCAACATGAACGTAAATCTTCTACTGAAAGAGAATTTAACGAAGCCTTTGAAAAGAAAACAAAAATGAAGATTTTCTCTTGGAAGAAAAAAGGATATGAGTTTGATACATTGATGACGCCTAATGATTCTATTCGCTATTATAAACGCTTTTTGCAAGCAGGAATGATTTCCATAGAGCCACAAACTGGATTTATAAAAGCTTGGGTGGGTGGAATTAATTTCAAGCATTTTCAATACGATCACGTTCGCGCAGGAAAACGACAAGTAGGATCTACATTCAAACCATTTGTATATGCTGCAGCATTTCGAGAGAGAGTTTTTAGTCCTTGCGATGAAATTCTAGACATTGAACATTGCATCGATATTGCTATTTCTCCAACGAGAACAAAAGCTTGGTGCCCGAATAATGCTGGTTCTGCCTATAGTGGAGCAAAAACGCCATTGTATTTTGCATTGGCAGCGTCCATGAATAATATTACTGCAGCTATTATTAAACAATTAAAAGCTCCCAATGTAATAAAGCTAGTAGAGGACCTAGGAATTCCTGAAGGTTATCTTGAAAAAGTTCCTTCCATTTGTTTAGGCTCCTGTGATCTTTCAGTTTATCAAATGGTGGGTGCACAATCCGCATTTGCCAATAA
>CAMBFX010000155.1 GCA_945865695.1 Chryseobacterium gleum
TGGATAGTGAAAGGTGATATTCCTTTTTAAAAATTCAGTTATGCATAAGCCAAAACTTACATACACTCCGTTTGAAGTTAAAAAGAGCTGGGATTTTTCCGTTTTGCTAGATCCTATTCAAAAGATTGAACAACGTGTAAAAAAAATAGAAGAACTATCAGTGCATTTACAGGCCGTTCCAAAAACAGTTTTTTATTTCGAATCGGATGTACTTTTGATGAAGCAACAGCGGGTGATGAAAATAAAAAAGGAATTTTCAGAATCGTTGAAAGTGGCTTTTCACAATTTAGCAAAAGATTTAGATGCCCTAACGCAATTTAATATTGTTCATTGGGATTTATGCCCAAAAAACATTCTGTTTGATGGCACTCAATGTTGGTTAATTGATTGGGAGCCTAGTTTTTTGCAATTACGCAACAACAGAAAATGTAAAATGATAACATTTCCTTATTTCGCTCCTTTGGAAATAAACAAAGCTGATTTAACTCAACTTAGTGATAAAGTGTCATTCGTAATGGCTTTAATCAAAATTGCTGAAAATAGAAGAATGGCGCCGCAGGAGATAGTATATTATCAAGAACTTTCCCAAAAACTAAATTTTGAAGAGTTGTTTGAGAACTATGCTGCCGGAACTAAAAAGATACCAAAAAGAAACCAATCCGAAACCTATTTTGAGTTATATGTAATCAAATAATATATAATTTTACTCCTCAAAATAATACTCTCTAATTCGATTTTTTAAAAATTAAATTTCGACAAATTAATTATATTAGAAGTTTAATCTATTTATTTTGACGTAAAATGTACTTATTTATAAATATTTATAACTCTGATTCTACACAACATTGATTGAAATAATTTTCTTAATTAACAACGCAACTCTAAAGCATTTAATTTTAAAATAGATAAAATGGCAAAAACAACAACAAAAGTTAATGCGAAAAAATCAACTGATTCAATTAGCAATTGCAACATTGAAGAAGTGAAAATTGGTAATCAAATTTGGATGACTGAAAATTTAAATGTTTCAACATTTCTTAACGGTGATGCAATTCAAGAAGTGAAGTCTGATCAAGAATGGGAAAAAGCTGCTAACAATAGCGAACCTGCTTGGTGTTATTATAGTAATGAGGAGAATAATGGTTTAAAATACGGAAAACTTTATAATTGGTTCGCGGTTATTGATCCTAGAGGTTTAGCTCCGGCAGGCTGGCATGTGCCTACCGATTCTGACTGGACAGTACTTACAGAATTTTTAGGCGGAGAAAAATTAGCTGGAAGAAAAATGAAATTTAAAGATGGTTGGAATGAAAATAGCAGTGGAAATAACAAAAGTGGATTTTCGGGTCTTCCAGGTGGATGTCGAATGGCATTTGGTTTATTTGAAAACATTTCAACCCACATTTATTGGTGGAGTTCAACAGAAATGAAGATCCCATTAGGGGGTGATACCAGGTACGCTTGGAGCCGATATCTTTTTTATAAATTCCATAGTTTGGAAAGGCACACTAATACCAAGGGTAGCGGTTTGTATGTTAGATGTATTAGGTAGAATAACTTTATAATATAATTTATGGAAAAATCTGAATTTGTAGAATTAGTTATAACAAGGGAAGCTTTAGTTGATTATGACATAAACAGCATCGGTTGCGAAATTGCAATTCGTGAATTATCCTCAGAGGATATAACATTTATTGTTGACGCTATAGATAAGAATGAATATTTTGACTCAAAATATTTTAGTGAATGGTATGAAGGCTCTCTATACCACAAAATTGGCTTACTGGTATTAAATGCATTAGATAATATTCTCAATGAGATTGAAATTGGTGAAGATTCTACAAATAATTGGGAAATAAACAAAAATCATATTGATGCTGGCCTTGGATTATCCAAAATTCAATTACCCAATAATTCTCATTATCTAATATCCATTCGTAATCAAGAGTTTTTTGCGTACGGGAAAATTGAAATGCCGAAAATAAAAGAAAATTATAAATTAGATTTATATTATGATACTTTTGAACCACTGCACAAATTCAATGGCAAAAAATTCACGGAAATGGCAATTATTCATTCGGTTAAAATAAACGAACAAAATATTGACTTTGACTTTGATAAAATATATGAAAATGGTGGACTTAATTTTGAAATCAATCAGTTTATTGTTTACAATGGAAATATTATAGCTTGGCTTAATGGCGATCCCGGTAATGACAATGAAAGTCCAAAATTTCAATGGCAAAGTGGTATTAACGATAAATTACCCTATATCAGTAATTATTTATTTCATCAAGAAAATTCATTATTTGAAATAAATAAATCTTCTATTATCAGAGAATTGAAAAAAAACATATAGTTAAAAATAATGGACGCTATTAGAAAAATCAATCCAAATATTCCTGAATTAGAAGTGGTAATGTTACGAATATTAAAGTTTTTAGAATAACAAATTAAGAAACGTTTATAAATGAACATAACACAATACAAAACAAAAGTTGCCTCCCGCTATATGCCAGTAGATCCTGAGCAAATAGGATTAAAAATAATGGAGGCCGATTACTATTTTACATCTATTAAACACGATGGTTATTTTGCTGCTTTAGAAATTAAAAATGGCAAAGCCACGCTGTTTGATCGTAATGGTAATCCAAAAGAAATAAAAGCCATTACCACTGCTGCTAACTCCATCAAAGAGGATGTGATGTTAGCGGGTGAAATTTGTGTTTTTAAAAATGGTAAATCTTCCAACAATCGCGAAGTAGCCGCAGCGTTAGATGAACCTGAAAAATTCGATATAAGATTTGGTGTGTTTGATATTATTTCATACAAAGGCGAAGAGCCAACGTTAGATGCAAAAGAAAAAACAGCCTTGATAAAAAAATTAGCTACTTCAAACGAAGTATTTGCCATTGAGCAAACCTTGATGGAAAGTAGAAAAGATATTATTGCTTTTTATAAGGATATTGCCGGTAAAGAAGAAGGTGCGGTTGTGCGTTCGGCTGATGGCATAATTTATAAAATAAAACCATCCATTACTTTAGATTTAGTTGTGCTCGGTTATGCCTTAAGCTCAGGCGAAGATGAAATATTAAGAGAGTTGTTACTTGGCGTAGCTAAAGATGAAGGCGAGTTTCAAATAGTAACAAAATGTGGGAATGGTTTCTCGGATAAAGATCGCCAAGAATTTGTAAAAAAATTAAAACCACTAACGGTTGCAAGCGAATACACCGAAGTATCCGGAGCTAAAACAGCTTTCGTAATGGTAGAGCCAATTTTAGTAATGGAGCTTTCGTGTTTAGATGTTATTTCAGAAACCACTAAAGGTGCCATTCGAAAAAGTGTTTTAAATTACACTAAAAAAGAAGGTTATACTTTAAAAGTACAAGCTGCTACTATCAGTTGTATTTCGCCAGTATTTGAGCGTTTTCGTGAGGATAAAAAAGCAACTGCTACCGATGCAGGTGAGCAACAGTTTAGTTATTTAATTGATGAAATTGCAAAAGACGAAACCGCGGATGTAAAACCTTCAACTATTAAGTTACGCGAAGTGTATACCAAATCGGGTAAAGGAGGTACAGCAGTTCGCAAATTTTTGGGCATTCAAACACATAAAGAAAAAACAGGGCAGTATGCACCTTTTGTTGTGTTGTATACCGATTTTAGTGCCGGTAGAAAAACACCACTAGAACAAGACATTTTTTTATGCGCCACAAGCAAAGACATGGAAAAGAAAATGGCAGATTTAGTAGAAGAAAACATTAAAAAAGGTTGGGAAAAAGTTTAAACGAAACATATGGCAAAAGCAATACAATTTGTTGCAGGTAAACTAAAGTTTGCAGCAGCACTCACCAAAATAGATCGTGACAAAGTATACGGTTTTATTGAAGTAAAAGTAAATGACGATAAAGGCAAACCATGCATAATGGGCAGTTTGCTAGATGATGGAAGAACGTTAGTTTTAAATGGCGCTACTGCCATGAAAACGGTAGATTCTAAATTTAATGAGCTTGATAAAAAAGAATTAAAAGTGGTGTATCAAGATGGTAAAGATGCTGTGTTGGTTCCTTCGAGTTATGAAGGCGAAGTGAGTGTTACCGAAACTACGTTAGATGATTTATTTAATTTAGAAATCACAAGTGTATATCAATTAGATTTTGAAGATGCTGCGCAAAAAAAATCATTTAGCGATTATTTAGCTGATGGAAAAGTGGCTCGTTTTGTATTTAATTACCGAGCCGATTACCAAGGCGCAGATGCCATTTTAATTGCTAATGCAGATGGTATTTTTGCCTTAACTGGTCGCATTATAGATTTTCCTTATTTAGAAAATAAATTAGTGCCTGTAGCTGCAACCTTAGTTGAGGAAACAGTTGAAGAAGAAGAAGAAATGGATTTTGGAATGTTATAAAAAATAAAAGATATGTCAAGACAAATAAATTTAGCCGATAACAAAGGCCGTAATGCCGAAGTGATTTTTAAAAGTTTCACAAAAAAACCATTAGTAAAAATAGTTACTCCAAAAGGTGAAGCAACACAAACAGTGCGCGTGTTAAAATCTGTCGCACAAAATTCATACGAACATTTACTAAAACTAAATGGAGGAGATGAAGCATTGGCCCAATCACTGATAACAGCCGATCCTGAGTTTGATAATTCAATGACTGGTCTTTTTGTTGAAGAAACAAGTAAGGTTTATATTGATGCAGATTTGAAACCAGTGTTTAGAATTCAAAAAACAGAAGCCGTTTATTTGCCCGATGGTTCTTTAAAAGAAGAACGAACTCCAAAAGAAACCATTGCAAATATTTTAGCGGAACATCCCATAAAACCTGCTGGCAAATTATTACCTAAAAAGGAGGTTTATAACAAATTTGTGTTTTCAAAAAAATATCAGCTAACTCATATCAATGGCTTAACCTTTGATTTTTTATATGAAATGGCAAAAGATTTACAAGAAAAAGATGCGATGATTATGTTAGCAGGTGGGGCAAAAGGCAATGAACCATTGGTGTTTCAGGATGGAGGGAAAACCTATCGCGCTTTTTTAGAAGGCAGAGTAAAAGATAAATCTTATGTTTTATTAATCCATTTATCTAATTTAGAATTAAAGGGGATTAGTAAATAAAAAACATTAATTATGTTTATTAAAATTTAAACATTAAAAAAAAATTATGGAAGAAAATGAAATAAAAATAAACTAATGTCCCTTCATACGGTTTTTCTTCTGGCTATCTTGCACACAATCGAACAGAAAATCAGTCCATACACACGTTAATAGCCAATGTAAGCACCCCTGTTCTTAGTACCATTATTCAAATTTAATAAAAAAATAAAAGAAATTGAAAATTATTGAAATAAATGACTATTCATTCAATAAGCTTATTGGCGCTTCGACAATTGAAACAATACTAATTCTTCTATTAGCATCATCTGCTTTTCCATTACTAACAACATTTGGTGGTAATTCTTCCTCCTTTACCTATTGCTTCAATATCGAATAATAAATTTTCATTTGCTAAAAGTATCCCAATTTCTAGTTCGATTTCTTTAGCAACATTAGCTTTATTATTTCAACCTTTTTTTAAAATAGCTTTAGGAAGAGAACTTTGGAATATTGTAGATGTTATTGTTGGTGTTGGGCTAATAATTTCTGTTTTTAAAACATAGAAAAATTAAATTATTATTAATAATATTTTAACTATGGGAAATCTTAGGAATAAAAATTAATCATCTCGTCCAATTTGGCTTAAATACTCAAAATAATTTTCAATGTTTGAAAGTGTTATAACAGGGAAATCAAATTTCTTTTTTGACCCACCATTTACTTGATATTCATTTGTACTTAAATTTATTGAGTTATAAAAAATTTGAACCATGTCACCAGTTCCATCCTCAGCTCGTACATATTCATGCAAACCATAACCAATCAATTTCATTTTTTTTAAACTCGTATCATATTTTAATTTTATAATCACAGTCAAAAATTGGCCATCTCCTCCATCAATAGTTAAAACATTATTTGTAAAACTGTATTTAGAATAATAGTTCCATGGGAACCAAGAATAACTTTTGTCAACAGCCCATTTAGAAGCTAAATAAACTACAACAATTTTACTATCAGAATTATCAATACAAGTAATAGCTAAATCCTTCACTCCATCACCATCAAAATCAGCATCAATTCGTTCCTCTACTTTATTATAATCTTTATATATTTTATATCCTTTAGGAATAATAAAGTTTTGCGCGTTAACGGACGCCCCTAATAAAATAAAAATAATTAATAATCTGGCTTTTATTTTTTTTTGTATAGCTAATGTTATATTCATAGTGTTTAAATTATAGAGAGTATTAAATATTAATAAAAATTCATTTATTCACGAAAATTACCTCGGCTAAACTTATTATTTTCCATAGTTGTATTAGTCATCTCAAAAGAGTTCGATTTATTGGATAAAATTCAAAGAAAACCGAAAAAAAGCCCCGTTTCATCAGGGTTTCATCTCTTATGTATCAATACAATTATCTTCTAAATTATATCCTTCTATTAGTGATTTCATTAAACAAAATATCAATGAGCCGATTTACTCCCCCCCTACCTAAATGGATTGCACTTTCCTTTTTGAAACACCCCCCTCAGTTATAGTAGTAACTGAATGAATAGGTGTACACGCCATTATTCAAAGAACTTAGCCCTAAATTTGTTGCCATTGTCAAATTCACAAAAAAATTAGTTTTTTCACATTAGTTTTTTTTAATAGCTTTTAGTCTTTATTGACTCCGACTGCTGTTCCTACTATTGCTAATGCTAAATTCAACAGACTAGTTAAAATTCCAGGTAATGCAATCGAAGTGTTTACCAATGTCTCAAACTCACCAAATTTATTATTGCCACCCTGATTAATTAATGAGATAAATACTAATAGAAATAATGTGGACAATACAATTGAAACAATCGAAAACGCTCTAATTTTATTAATTTTCAGATTAGCGAAACGAATTACAGCAATATCGAATGCAATATAATAACCATAGATAATAATAAAAATCAATGGTTGAATGTGAACTACATTTCCAATTGTTGATACTGTCAAAAAA
>CAMBFX010000156.1 GCA_945865695.1 Chryseobacterium gleum
AAATAGTTTTAGAGCCGAACTTCAAAGAAGAAAAGCGTTGATCGAAAAAATATATCCAAGAAAAAACAAAGCCTCTATCGAAAATAGAATTTCATCTACGCCTCCAGTTGCCGGACGAATGATGGAAGGAAATTTAGCTGGAAACGGAACTCCTAATGATAATACCATGGCCATTTCGAATAATGGCATTATAGTGAGTGCCATCAATTCTAATTTGTTTTTCTATGACATAGAAAATGATTCGTTATTAGGAATTGCCTCTTTAGCTCAATTTACGCTTGACGGAGGAATAAATACAACCAATAACAAATACGACCCGAAAGTAATTTACGATCCCGAAAAAGATCGTTTTATTTTAGTTTATCTCAATGGATCTTCACCCACTTCTTCAAAAATAATTGTAGCATTTTCTAGTACTAATCATCCTATGGATCCTTGGAATATGTATGTGCTTCCTGGTAATCCATTAAATAATAATCGTTGGTCGGATTATCCCGCTATTGAAGTAAATGAAAAAGATTTTTTCTGTACCATAAATTTAATAGTTCCGGGTGAACCTTGGCAAACAGGATTTGTCGGAACATTAATTTGGGAATGTGATAAGGAAGCGGGTTATAATGGTGATGCTGTTTTACCTGTGATTTTTTGGGATAGTTTGATGTATGAAGGAAAATTAATTCGAAATATTCATCCGGTGAGAAAAGCGGATGGTGTATACAATCAAACGCAATACTTTTTATCCAATAGAAATTTTTCGCCCGAAAGTGATTCTATTTTTATGTTGAAGTTGGATGGCTGCATGCTAGATAGTAATCAAACTTTAGATATTGCCCATGTTCAATCAAACACTTCCTATTTCGTTTCAAAAAATGCACTGCAACCATCGGGACATAAATTAGCCACCAATGATTCTCGTGTTTTAGGTGCAAGTTGGGAGGGAAATTATATTCAATTTGTTCAAAACAGTACAGACACGGCCACAGGAAATTCTTCTATTTATCATGGTGTAATTGATTTAATGGAAATGAATTGTTTTGGTTATCATATTGCCAGTGATACTTTAGATTTTGGTTATCCCAATATGGCTTCAACCGGAATTGTGCCTGGAGAGCAAGAAGTGATGATTACTTTTGAATATAGTTCTGCCAATGATTTTCCAGGATGGGGAGTGGTCTATTTTGATGGCGGAACTTATTCTCCTTTTACTATTTTAAAAGAAGGAGAAGCTTTTATCAATGTATTAAGTGATACTTTAGAAAGATGGGGAGATTATTCTCCTACACAAAGAAAATATAATGAACCTTGTAGAGTATGGGCTTCTGGAACATTTGGAAAAACAGGAAATGAAAATGGAACTTGGATTGCCGAAATTTCAGCTTCTGATACTTGTAGAACTTATTCAACCGACACTTCACTGGTAGGATTTTTAGATGGAACACTTTATCCCAATCCAGGAAATTCCATGTTTACCCTTGATTTCTCCTTGGAAGAATCAAAAGAAATTACGATAGAAATTTACAATGTTTTAGGGCAATTAGTAAAAGAATTATATTCGGATATGACGCAAGCTGGTGAAAACCGAATTACTTTTAACATGGCCTATTTAGCGGATGGTAATTATTTATTGAATATCCGTAGCGGAGAAAAGAAATTAGTAACAAAGAAATTCTTGGTGGTAAAAGAGTAAATCCAAATTTAAAAAATGACCACTCAAAAAAACAATCCACTCCACGGCTTAACTCTTGAATTTATTCTGAAAAGATTGGTAGAAAAATATGGTTGGCCAGAGTTAGGAATGACCGTTGATATCCGTTGTTTTAATAATAATCCAAGTATAAAATCTAGCCTTACTTTTTTACGAAAAACACCTTGGGCGAGAGAAAAAGTGGAGAAATTATATTTAGATACTTTTGAATAGAATTATTCTGTCAAAGATTCAAACAACGCATCAATTTCCTTTTCGGTATTAAATGAATGCAAACAAATTCTCAATCTTTCTTTTCCTTCTGGAACCGTTGGACTTAATATCGCTCGAACATCTATTTTATTCTCAAGAAGTATTTTACTTTTCTCCTTCACCTTTTCATTTCCTGGAATAATGATGGTTTGAATAGGTGATTTTGAATATGGCGATTCAATTTCTAATTCTATATTATCCTTATTAGAATTAAAATAATCAATCAATGAAAATAATTTTTCTCTTCTTTCTTTAACCTTTACCATATTTTCATATTGATCACGAATATGGTGAATAGCAACAGGAGGTAAAGCGGTGGTATAAATAAAAGGTCGTGAAAAATTAATCAAAAAGTTCTTTAGATCTTCACTACCCAAAACCGCAGCTCCATGTGAACCTAAAGCTTTTCCAAAAGTAATTATTCTAGCGAAAACTTGTTTCTGTAAATTCTCCTCTACCACCTTACCTTCTCCATTTTTACCAAAAATTCCATTAGCATGTGCCTCGTCAACAATTAAATTGGCGTTATATTTTTCGCAAAGCGCCACCATTCTTTTCAATGGGGCAAAATCACCATCCATGGAATAAACTGATTCAACAATTACAAAAATATTTCCTTTTGCCATAATGAGTTTTTTCTCCAAAAAATCTAAATCATTATGCATAAAAGACCATGCATTGGCTAAACTCAATTTAATTCCATCTCGAATAGAAGCATGCACATATTCATCATAAATAAAAGTATCACCGCGTTTGGCAATACATGAAAATAAACCTGTATTTGCAGAATAACCTGAATTAAAAACTAAAGCTGCAGGTGATTGATGAAACTCGGCTAAAAAATTTTCCAACTCTTCATGAGAAGAATCGTTTCCTCCCAAAAGACGAGAACCAGTGGATCCCCATTTCAAATTACGAGATTCAAAATTAGTTGATTCAAGAGCTAATCCTAAATAATCATTCGTAAAAAAATCAATATTTTCTATTGAAGAAATTCTTAGTTCGCGAAAAGCATTTTCATCTTTTCGTTGTTGCAATTTATTTTGAAGATGCTCTTCGGCTGAATTAATTTTCACTTAAGAAACAGTAACCTTTTCGGTTTTATTTTGAGGTTCACGGTAAAAAGGCGCAGTAGGTTCTAAACCTAATAATTTGAACATTTCCATATCATCGTTGAATTCTGGATTAGGAGTAGTCAATAATTTATCACCTGCAAAAATACTTCCTGCACCTGCCATAAAACAAAATGCTTGTCCTTCAATCGACATTTGTGTTCTACCGGCTGATAATCTCACCACCGTATCAGGCATTACCATTCTTGTAGTGGCTATCATTCTCACCATTTCCCAAATAGAAACTATTTTCTGTTCTTCTAATGGAGTTCCTTCCACCGGAACCAATGCATTGATGGGAGTGGAATGTGGATGTTCTGGCAAATTTGCTAAAGTCAATAACATTCCTACTCTATCCTCGGTAGATTCTCCCATTCCAATAATACCACCTGAACAAACAGTCAATTTTGCTTTTCGCACATTACGCAATGTTTCTAAACGATCTTCATAGGTGCGTGTAGAAATAATATCATCATAAAATTCTTCAGAAGTATCCAAATTATGATTGTAGGCATACAAACCAGCATCAGCCAATTTTTTTGCTTGATCTTCGGTTAACATTCCTAAAGTGCAACATACTTCCATATTCAACGTATTTACACCTTTCACCATATCTAAAACTTTATCGAAATCTTTATTGTCGCGCACATTTCTCCAAGCAGCGCCCATACAAATACGAGATGCTCCGTTCTTTTTTGCGTTTCCTGCTAATTCCATCACTTCATCCACTTCCATCAATTTATGCACTTTCACTTTTGTATTGTATCGCGCAGCCTGCGGACAATAAGCACAATCTTCGGGACAACCACCCGTTTTAATAGAAATCAATGAACTTACTTGTACTTTTTTCGGGTCATGAAATTGACGATGAACCGTTGCCGCTTCAAAGACCAATTCTAATAAAGGTCGATTATAGATATCGAGAATTTCTTGCTTGGTCCAATTATGACGAATACTCATAGAGAAAATTGTTTAGGCAAATATAGTTTGAAAAAGGGAACTAGGAAATTCTGAGAACTAAGTATTTAGGATATTTCAATGGCAAAATAGTGGTTTATACCTAGTATAAAAGTCGTATTTTTAACAATGCATAGAATTTGAAAAAATATAGTTTTACATTTGCCTCACAACAACAATAAATTAATCTAGACCCTGAAACAAGTTCAGGGTAAACAACAATCATTAATTAAACAACAACAATTTTCTCATGACATCAACTGAAATTCACCCTGCAGAACTTGCTTCGCGATTCATCAACAACACCAACCGACATGTATTTTTAACTGGGAAAGCTGGAACGGGTAAAACAACTTTTCTTCGTCATATCATCAAGCACACTTTCAAAAACGCAGTGATTGTTGCCCCAACAGGTGTTGCCGCCATAAATGCAGGCGGAGTGACTATACATTCGCTTTTTCAATTACCTTTTGGATCATTTGTTCCATCGCCACAAGCTGTTTTTAATGATCAGGTGAAAATAAATACGCCTTCTACTCTTTTCAAAGGTTTGCAATTGAATTCTACTAAGAGAAAATTATTGCAAGAATTAGAATTATTGATTATCGATGAAGTAAGTATGCTTCGTGCTGATTTATTGGATGCCATTGATACCGTTTTAAAATCAGTAAGAAGAAAAAACCATTTACCTTTTGGCGGTGTTCAGGTACTTTTCATTGGCGATTTATTGCAATTACCTCCTGTAGTGAAAGAAGATGAGTGGAGAATTTTAAAACAATACTATAAATCGGCTTTTTTCTTCGAAGCAAAAGCTTTACAGAACAATAAACCAATGTATATCGAATTAGATAAGATTTATCGTCAAGCAGATAATACATTCATTGGATTATTGAATAATTTGCGTGATAATAAAATAAGTAATTCAGACATAGAAATTTTGAATAAATATTATCGCCCAGGTTATGTGCCGGCTCCTACCGATAACATTATTCATCTCACGACACATAATTACAAGGCCGAAAATCTGAACAAAGATTCTTTGAAAAAACTACAGGGAAAATCCTATTTCTACCGAGCGGAGATTGAAGGAGATTTCAATGAGTTTTCTTATCCAGTAGATCAAAATCTAGAATTGAAAAAAGGGGCACAAGTGATGTTTATCAAGAATGATATAACTGGTATGCAACGTTATTTCAATGGTAAAATTGGAACGATTGATTATTTGGACCACGAAAAAATAGAAGTACGATTTCAAAATGACAATAAAACCATTGTTATCGAACATCACGAATGGGAAAATATCAAATATTCATTGAACGAAACGACCAATGAGATTGAAGAAAAAACCGTGGGGACATTCAAACAATATCCGATTAAATTAGGTTGGGCAATCACGGTGCATAAATCACAAGGATTAACTTTTGAGAAAGCGATATTGGATATTGGCGATGCATTTGCTCCGGGGCAAGTTTACGTGGCTCTCTCCCGTTTAACTTCTTTAGACGGATTGATTTTAACATCAAGAATAAGAACAGAAAGTTTGACCACTGATGTAACTATCAAAGATTATTCGGATCAAAAACCAGGAAATGAGGAATTACAAACTGTTTTTGAATCAGAATCCATTCGCTTTTTCAAAGAATATATTTTGAATAGTTTTGATTTTACGAACCTCGAAAAACAATTCCGATTTCATACCGAAAGCTATCAAAAAGAAGAAAATCGTTCGGCTAAACAGAAATTTTTAGTTTGGGCGGTAGAGATTTTAAAAGAAATACAAGAGGTAAAAACAGTTTCGGATAAATTCCTTTCACAATTAAATTCCATTTTGTCGCAAGCCGATTACAAAGAAAATTTGCAAAAAAGAACGGAAGCCGCTTCAGGGCATTTCTTGCCTTTATTAAAAGAAATTTCCAAAAAAATAAAAACAAATTTGGAAACTGCTTCCAAAGAGAAAAAAATCAAGACCTATTTAACAGAATTGAATGATTTGGAGCAAATGCTTTTCAAACAAACGCAAACTATTAATAAAGCGTTGGCGATGGTTAAATCATCGGGAGAAAATGAAGAATTTTCAAAAGAAAAAATCAATACAGTAGAGTTAAACAAAGAACGGATTTCAGAAGAAGTGGAATCAATCAAAACGGTTTTGCAAACGAAAAAACGGAGCAAGGATAAAAAAGAAGCCGGCCTAAAAACGGAAAAAGTTGATACCAAGAAAATATCTTACGAAGCTTTTAAAAGCGGAAAATCGATTGAAGAAATAGCGAAAGAACGTAATATGACAGTTGGTACAATCGAAACCCATTTATCTTATTATGCAGGATTAGGAATGATTGATGTTAAAACGATGATTTCAGAAGATAGAATGAATCAAATCATAGCTATGTCGAAAACATTAGATACTACTTTGTATGGACCCATTAAAAATAGTTTGGGCGATAATTTTACCTATGGTGAGATTAAACTGGCGATGTCGTTTTATTTGAGTAGTAAGAAATAATACACTTTTTTTTAAAAAAATCGATGTTAAACGCCACGTTTTCAAGCTGATTTAAATTTTAAATATAATTTTTGC
Source organism: Chryseobacterium gleum (assembly GCA_945865695.1). Lineage (GTDB taxonomy): Bacteria > Bacteroidota > Bacteroidia > Flavobacteriales_D > UBA2798 > CAMBFX01. The sequence goes on from CAMBFX010000156.1 coordinate 6,605, forward strand.
AAGATAATTGATAACTGTTATCTTTGCAACCCTCAAAGGGAGTTTAGCTCAGCTGGTTCAGAGCATCTGCCTTACAAGCAGAGGGTCGGGGGTTCGAATCCCTCAACTCCCACAAGAATGAAAATAAAGCCTTTTAGGAAACTAAAAGGCTTTGTTTTTTTAGCCTGATTAAAACATGGTTTAAACATTTGGGTTATGCGGCAGCTTAAAAAAGACCCCACGACATCAATACTGAAATTTTTGTTTCTAAATTTGGAAACTTTATGTATCTTTGTGACGTTTAACAATTAATTTAACAAGTGAAATATTTCGAAACACGTTTTATGCAAGAAGCAAACGAGTTTTTAGCAGGTCTTGATACAAAGACTATAAAAAAAATATTTTACAACATTGACCTTGCTGAACAGACTAATGACCCAAAATTGTTTAAGAAACTACAAAATGACATTTGGGAACTACGTACTAAATTTGGTGGTCTTCAAATCAGAT
>CAMBFX010000157.1 GCA_945865695.1 Chryseobacterium gleum
ATTCACTCATTCACTCATTGACTGTTTATTGGCTAATTATTTCCATCTTTGCATAAATTATCAACCAATGCCCATCGACCTCTCCAAAATTCCTTCTCCTTGTTTTGTTCTTGAAGAAGAATTATTACGTAAAAACTTGACGCTGATTAAATCTGTTTCAGATCGAGCAGGAGTGGAAATTATTCTTGCATTCAAAGGATTTGCGATGTGGAGTGCTTTTCCAATTGTAAGAGAATATATCAAAGGTGCAACTGCGAGTTCATTACACGAGGCAAGATTGTGTTTTGAAGAGATGAAAACGAAGGCGCATTCTTATCAAGTGGCTATTGCATCTGATGAGATTGATGAATTTTTGGAGTATTCTTCGGTAATTACATTTAATTCGCTTTCGCAATTTGAACGATACAAATCAAAAGCAATTGCTAAAAATATTTCGATTGGTGTTCGTGTAAATCCAGAATATTCAGAAGTTACTACCGAATTATATAATCCTTGTTCGCCTAATTCTCGTTTAGGAATTTCTGCTGAACATTTTGGTGATAAACTACCAGAAGGAATTGAAGGTTTGCATTTTCATGCTTTATGTGAGAATGATTCGTATACTCTAGAAAAAACACTTGAAGCATTCGAAAAAAAATTCGGACACCTACTTTCACAGTTGAAATGGGTGAATTTAGGTGGCGGACATTTAATGACGAAAGATGGTTATGATATCGAACATCTCATTCGTATTTTGAAAAGATTTAAGGAAAAACATAATTTGCATATCATTATGGAACCTGGTTCTGCCTTTGCTTGGAGAACGGGTTATTTAATTTCAACTGTGTTAGATATAGTAGAAAATAACGGAGTGAAAACGATTATGCCGGATATTTCTTTCACTGCTCATATGCCCGATTGTTTAGAGATGCCTTATCGCCCTAAAGTTTGGGGAGCAACTGATCCTATCAAGGGAAAACCGACTTATCGTATTGGTGGAACCAGTTGTTTGAGTGGTGATTTTATGTTTGAATATTCTTTTGAAAAGGAAGTTCAAATAGGAGATAAAATTGTTTTTGACGATATGATTCATTATACGATGGTGAAGACAACTACTTTCAATGGTGTACGTCATCCTTCTATTGGTATTTGGACAAAGGAAAATGATTTTAAACTCGTGAAAAAATACGGGTATGAGGATTATAAAAATAGGTTGTCGTAGCTTTTTACTCAAAGTTTTCAACTGAAAATATTATTTTGAATGATATTTTGTATATTTAAGTTTCAAATTAATTTTTCTTTATGACAACAATTGCATTAAAAAAGAAAATTACCGGAAAAATCAAGAAAGCAGATCATCTTCTATTAGATTTGGTGGATGCCTTGATTGAAAAGTATGAAGCTTCCAGCAAAAAAGATTCTGGTTTAACCGTATATCAGAAAAAGGAATTAGATAGAAGAATGGAATTGCACGATTCTGGTAAATTGAAATATTACACACTTTCTGATATTAAGAAAACCATTTCTAAGCGTAAAAAGGGCAAATAATGGATTTTTTAATTGTTTATTCTGAAACTGCAAAAACTGATTTGCTTAGAATTTATGATTGGTTCGAAAATGAGCAACCAGAATTAGGACAGAAATTTATGGATGCTGTCGAAAAAGCAGAATACCATATTATTAAAACACCTTTGGGTTTTGAGTGTCAATATAAAAAATCAAGAGAAATACAAACTTCACCATTTAATTATCTTTTGATTTATACCGTTGAAAAAAGTGTAATTTATGTTCATGCGATTTTTCCAGGAAAAAGCAATCCAAAGAAAAAGTATAAATCATTGAAGAGGAAGAAGTGATTGGATATTATATGGATATTAATATTTAAATATTTTATTCCTCCCCTGGCTACGCCACCCTCTCGAATGGAGGTATTACTTCTCAGATAGTTAAAGCGCACTTTAATTAAATATATCTTTTTTTTGTTTGAAACATAATAGTACTAGCTATTGATATTTCTTGATTCGAAGATTGCTCCCTTCTCGGGGGGCAGTGGGAGGGGCGAGTGAGGTCAATAAATTAATTCCAATACTTTTTAAAACAAAAAAGCCAATCATTTTGACTGGCTTTTAATTATAAAATTATTAATTCTTAATTTTTAATTATCAAGCCCCCGTTCCGTGGCAATTCTTAAATTTCTTACCGCTTCCGCAAGGACAAGGATCATTTCTTCCTACTTTTTTTTCGGCAACGATGGGTTGTTGTTTTGGTTTTTCCATTACAGGAACTCCCTGCTCATTTAACTGCGCTTGCTGATTTGGCGTTGAACTTGCCACATCCGTTCTGCTAGTTTGTAGTTTCGGAGTTTCTGTTTTTGGAGTGGGCGCTGTTCTTACTTCGCCTGCTTGTAATGGTAATGCTGATTTGATTAAGAATGAAATCACTTCTTTATTTATTCTATCCACCATCGCAGTGAAAAGTTTGAAGGATTCCAATTTATAAATCAATAATGGATCTTTTTGTTCGTAGGTGGCATGTTGTACACTCTGGCGTAAATCATCCATTTCACGTAAATGTTCTTTCCATTCGTTATCGATTACTGCAAGAGTGATTCTTTTTTCTACTTCTCGAGAAACATTTTTTGACTCAACAGCATACGTTTCTTTCAAATTAACTACCATTTGTAATTGTCGAGAACCATCACTTAGAGGAATTACAATGTTTTCATATTGTCCAGCTTGTGTTTCAAAAACATTTTTCACGATTGGCCAAGAAGCTTTACAAATTTCTTCTGATTTACGTTTGTATTTCTCTTGAACTTGATCAAAAATCATTTGGGTAATGTCTTCTTTCGACATATCTGCAAATTCGTTTTCTGTAACAGGAGCTTCCAATGAAAGTGTCTTGATTAATTCGAATTTGAATTCATCAAACATTCTTTCTTCATGAAATTCGTTTACAATACTTTCTGCTACTTCATAAAACATGTTTTGAACGTCGATATCAATTCCTTCGCCATACAAAGCATTTCTACGTTTAGAATAAATGGTTTTACGTTGAACATTCATTACGTCATCATATTCCAACAAACGTTTACGAATACCAAAGTTATTTTCTTCTACTTTTTTCTGTGCACGCTCAATAGATTTGGTGATCATTCCGTGTTGAATCACTTCACCTTCTTTCAATCCCAATCTATCCATCATTCTTGCAATTCTCTCTGATCCGAATAAACGCATCAAATTATCTTCTAATGAAACATAGAATTGAGAAGTTCCTGGATCTCCTTGACGACCTGAACGACCACGAAGCTGTCTATCCACACGTCTAGATTCATGTCTTTCTGTACCAATAATTGCTAATCCTCCTGCTTCTTTCACGCCAGGTCCTAATTTAATATCTGTACCACGACCCGCCATATTGGTGGCGATAGTTACAGTTCCTGCTTTTCCTGCTTCTGTTACCACTTCCGCTTCTTTCTGATGCATTTTTGCATTCAATACTTGATGAGGAACGTTACGTAGTTTCAGCATTCGAGAAAGTAATTCTGAATTTTCTACAGAAGTAGTTCCCACCAATACTGGTCTTCCAGCTTCGCGCATTTTAGCGGTATCTTCAATAATAGCATTGTATTTTTCACGATTGGTTTTATAAACCATATCGTTTTCATCTTTCCTACTCATTGGTCGATGTGTAGGAACACAAACCACATCCAATTTATAAATATCCCAAAGCTCTTTCGCTTCTGTTTCTGCTGTACCGGTCATACCCGCTAGCTTATGATACATACGGAAATAATTTTGTAAAGTGATGGTTGCATAGGTTTGTGTAGAGGCTTCCACTTTCACATTTTCTTTTGCTTCAATCGCTTGGTGTAATCCGTCAGAATAACGTCTTCCATCCATGATACGACCTGTTTGCTCATCAACAATTTTAATTTTCCCCCCATCAATAACATACTCCACATTATTTTCGAATAATGTATACGCTTTCAATAATTGATTTAATGAATGTATTCTTTCGGCTTTGATAGTATAATCACGCATCAATGCATCTTTGCGTTTTAGTTTTTCATCAGCAGAAGTTGCGCCACTTTCAATTTTAGCAATTTCTCCTCCTACATCAGGTAAAATATAATAACTGGTGTCTTCTCCTGAAGAAAGTAATTCAATTCCTTTATCGGTTAATTCAATCGAATTATTTTTTTCATCAATCACGAAATACAATTCCTTATCAATCTTGATCATTTCTTTTTGTTGATCTGCCAAATAAATATTTTCTGTTTTTTGTAAGTGTGAACGAATTCCTGGTTCACTTAAAAATTTAATTAACGCTTTGTTTTTTGGTAAACCACGGTGTGCGCGCAACAATGCAATTCCACCTTCTTTTAATTTGTCATTATCTGGTTTATCATCGTTAACGCTTGCCAACATTCGTTTTGAATCTGTCAAACACAAATTCAAATATTTTTTCTGTTCATTGACGATTTTTTCAATTTTCGGTTTCAATTCATAGAATTCATGCTTGTCACCTTTTGGTGTTGGACCAGAAATAATCAATGGAGTTCTTGCATCATCAATTAATACTGAATCGACCTCATCTACGATGGCAAAATTGTGTTTACGCTGAACTAAACCATCTTTATTCGTTGACATATTATCACGCAAATAATCAAAACCAAATTCATTATTTGTTCCGTAACAAATATCAGAGCGGTAAGCTTTAAATCTACCTGGAGAATGTGGTTGATGTTTATCAATACAATCCACACTTAATCCATGAAATTGAAAAACGGGGCCATTCCATTCGCTATCACGTTTTGCCAAATAATCATTTACTGTAACGATGTGAACACCTTTACCTGAAAGTGCATTTAGATAAATAGGTAAAGTACCTACGAGCGTTTTTCCTTCACCTGTTTGCATCTCTGCAATTCTACCTTTATGCAAAACTACACCACCGATTAGCTGGACATCATAATGAACCATATCCCATTTCACTTCTGCACCAGCAGCCGACCAAGAATTTTTCCAAATAGCACTATTTCCTTCTATACGAACAAAATCAGCACTTACACTTAGATCTTTGTCAAATGGAGTAGCCGTAACGGTTATTTCAGGATTTTCTTTGAAACGTCTTGCTGTTTCCTTCATCACAGCAAATGCTTGAGGAAGAATTTCGAGAAGAACCACTTCAATTTTTTCATCCACTAGTTTGATTAAGCTTTCAATCTCTTTGTAGATAGCATCCTTATCTTCTAATGATGTTTCGTCTTTAGAAGCAGTATTTCTTAGTTCAGTAATTTTATTTTCTTCTGCCGAAATAAAATCAGCCATTTTTTTCTTTAAGTCAACTGTTCGTTGTCGTAAATCATCATTGGAGATGGAAGCTAATTTGTTAAATTCATCATTTACAAGTCCAACATAAGGTTGAAGTTCTTTGATATCTTTATCTTTCTTATTGCCAAATAGGCTTTTTAAAAATCCGAGCATGTTATAGTTTTCTTAAGGGGTTCAAAGATAAGTTAATTTTTCAGAGGGAAAAGGCTAAAATCATACCGAATAGGAAAAGGTGACAAACTGGCAATTATTTGGGATGATTATTGGAAAAATAAAAAACCCAAACGTTTAAGTCTGGGTTCAATTTCATTTGATAGAATAATTAATATTCATCTTCATTGAAGAAAAAGTCTTCTTTTGATGGATAATCAGGCCAGATTTCTTCGATACTTTCGTAAATCTCTCCTTCATCCTCCATTTCTTGAAGATTTTCTACAACTTCCATTGGCGCACCTGTTCGCAAAGCAAAGTCGATCAATTCATCCTTCGAAGCCGGCCAAGGAGCGTCTTCAAGATTTTGTGCTAATTCTAAAGTCCAGTACATAAATATCCTCCTTCTTTCGTTGATTTAAAAGTTACGCGAAAATAGATTTTTTGTGATATCATAAAACAAAATGGTGAGAACTTTTATTATAATTTAAACCACTGATTAGTAGGTTTATCGTAAAGTTTTTCACATTTTAGGCTTCCAGGGGTGTTCAATTACCCCTAAATCTTGGGCCAATTTGCGGGATAAGGTGAATAAATAATCAGAAAGGCGGTTTAGATATTTGATGATTAATTCGTTTACTTTTTCGTTTTCAGCGAGAGAAACTGACAACCGTTCTGCTCTTCGGCAAACACAACGAGCAATATGGCAGTAGGAAAGTGTAGTATGGCCACCCGGAAGTACAAAAGATTTCATAGGTTCAAGAACATTGTCCATATCATCAATTGCTTTTTCTAAAATAAGAACATCGTTTTCATGAATCTCAGGTAATTTCATTATTGGATTTTTTCTATCAGATGCTAACAAAGAACCAATAGTAAATAGACGATCTTGAATTTCTAAAAGTTGAGAAATATGATTTTCATTTATTTTTTGATCACGAATTAAACCTATCCATGAATTCAATTCATCAATAGTTCCATAAGTTTCAATACGAATATGATTTTTAGATACTCGTGTTCCTCCAATTAATGAGGTTTCGCCTTTATCGCCTGTTTTAGTATAGATTTTCATGCTTCAAATATAGTGAATAAGCCAATAAGTGAATCAGCGAATGAGTCACTGGATACTATTCTGAAATATGCAAATATTAAAAAAGCCAAAAGCAGAACTTCTCCCGCCTATGGCTCATTTACTTATTGGCTCGCTCGCTTATTCACTCTTTTTCTTTTTCAAATATCCATTTTTACGAAGCATCAAATAGATGACAGTCAGAATCAATAATAACGGCCATACTGCAATAAGTCCTACCACTAAATCTTCTATAAAATACCAGCCAGCCATTAATGAATCCCCCATTCTGCTTCCTAATGATGGTTTAAACTCTTCAATGTTTTCTTCATTGGCAATTAATTCATGATTTAGCTCTTGCCCCTGATAAAGTGAAAGAGTTATAGTGCTATATTCAATTTGATCTTCTAATGAAAGGTCGTTAATTAATGATTGATCTGCTTGTGCTTGTTTTTGTAAAAGATTTTCTTCGATATAGGCTTTATCCTCCATATAATTCGAATTCCCTTTATCAGAAATATTACTCAATCT
>CAMBFX010000158.1 GCA_945865695.1 Chryseobacterium gleum
GAACTTTACGCTCTTATGTAGCTTGAAAGTATACTTCGTTGCATCTTCATTGGTAGTATAGCTAGCAGCAAGACTAGGAATCACTTCTAATGTTGCTTGATCCAACTTTAATAATCCTTGATAAACTTGACCAGCAATTCTGAAAGAAGAGGCGTCATTAATGCTTAATGGGAATAGATTTTTAAAATCTTCCACTTCATTAATTTTGAAAATTCCTCCATAGAAAACTCCGCCTTTTGCAGGTCTGATCTTTGGACCTTCCTCTTTTTTACCCCCTACACCACAAGATGAAAGTATTAAAAGGGCGAATAAAAATGGTATTATTTTTCTAATCATGTTTCTTTGTTTTTCAATCGTATGATTAAAAGCTATGCGGTTTATCATTTTAGATTTTTGTAAATGATTCAATTGCAAAGATAACTGAATTCCATACAAATTTAGCTTTGAAGTTAAAATTCTGTTAAATTACCTTAGTGAGTGCAGAATCAAATATCAATTTCCACCATAACCGGGCAATGATCGGAGTGCTTTGCATCTGGAAAAATAGCTGCTTTTTTAAGTTTAGACTTAAGATTATCGGTTGCTAAATTATAATCAATTCTCCAGCCGAGGTTCTTTGCACGAGCATTGAAACGGAAAGTCCACCATGAATATTGGTGAGGTTCCTGACTAAATTCTCGGAAACAATCAATGAAACCATCACCTGTAAATTGATCCATCCATTCTCGTTCTTCGGGCAAAAATCCAGATGAGTTTTTATTGGAAACTGGATTGTGAATATCGATGGGTTTATGGCAAATATTTACATCCCCAGAAATCACTAAAAACTCCCTCTTCTTGCGTAATTCCTTGATGTATTTTCTAAAATCCGCAAGAAATTCAATCTTAAATACCTGTCTTTCATCACCACTACTTCCAGAAGGGAAATAAGTGCTCATAAATGAATATTTACCAAAATCGGCTCGAATTATTCTTCCTTCATCATCGTATTTTTTTATTCCACAACCATATTCCACATGATCGGGTTCTTTTTTACAAAATATAGCGACCCCGCTATAACCAGGCTTTTTGGCAGGATTCCAAAATGTCTTATATCCTAAATCATATAGCGGCTGTTGATCGATATTTTCAGGGAAACATTTAATTTCTTGTAGACAAATCACATCAGGGTTGGCTGCTTTCAACCATTTTAACCAATCCTTTGATAATGCCGAGCGAAGACCATTTACATTATAGGATATAATTTTTGTTGCCATTTTACGTAATTAATAGAGCCAAAATTATTCAAATATTCGGAGTCACCTATCTAAAATGCAATTAACTTTAAATTTTTACATCCTATTTTGATTAAACATTTGATTTATGGCTTCGGATTTTTGCTGGTAATATTTCAATTACCAAATCAAATTCACGCGCAATATAATCAACAAACCAAAAAAATTCCTGTTCATTCGAATAAACTGACTATCGATACGCTTTGCATTTTAAAATCAACTTTTGAAATGAAAATTAGTGGTGAAAAAGTGGATACAACGTTTTACATTCTTAATCCAGTAATTTCTTCATTAACTTTCAATGAAACAAAATTTCGCGAAAAATATCCAAAAATTGATTCTGTTGAAATTAGTTATCGGACGGTTCAATTTAGTGCTACGAAAATTTATCAGAATAAAAATCCAAATACAAATAATCCTGATGTAACTAATCCTGATATTTTTAATTACAAACCATCGGAGAATAAATCTGATTTTTTCTACACAGAAGGGTTGACAAAAAGCGGAAGTATTTCGAGAGGTGTAAGTTTTGGAAATAATCAGGATTTATCTGTTAACTCCAACCTAAATTTAGAGTTATCTGGAAAAATTAGTGAGGATATTAATATTTCTGCCTCGATTACCGATAATAATATTCCTATTCAACCAGATGGAAACACTCAGCAGCTGCAAGATTTCGATCAGGTGTTTATTAAAGTTTATGATAAAAATAATTCACTTATAGCGGGAGATTTTTGGATGAAAAGACCTGTGGGTTATTTTATGAATTATAATAAACGAGCGCAGGGAGCCACGTATAGCCGATTGGTAAAACCCGAAAATAAAGAAGAATATCAATTTGGAATGAATACCGGTGTGGCCGTTTCTAAAGGGAAATTTGCTAGAAATGTAATACAGGGTGTAGAAGGAAATCAAGGCCCGTATAGATTAAGAGGTGCAGAAAATGAATTATTCATTATTGTTTTAGCAGGTACAGAAAGGGTTTTTATAGATGGAGAATTATTGGAACGCGGACAAGAAAATGATTACATCTTTGATTATAATACTTCTGAAATAACTTTTACAGCCAATAAACTAATTACAAAAGATAGAAGGATTGTGGTTGAATTTCAATATTCCGATAAAAATTATGCGCGATCTATTTTCTTTGCCAACACAGAGTGGATTAACACTAAAAATAAAATTTATCTAAATGCGTATAGTGAACAAGATGCCAAAAATCAACCCTTGCAACAAACGTTAAGTACCTCTCAAAAAGATTTACTTTCCATCATTGGTGATAGTTTGGATTTAGCAGTCAGTAATAGTGTAGAAGAAGTTGAATTTTCTACTAACCTTGTATTGTATAAACTCGTTGACTCTTTAAACTACGATTCCGTTTTTGTTTTCTCTGTGAACCCAGATAGTGCACAATATAAAATCAATTTTTCATTTGTTGGTAATAACAATGGAGATTATATTCAAAGTGAATTCACTGCACTTGGGAAAACTTTTAAATGGGTAGCGCCAGATACAATTGGTTTAGTTATAGTTCATAATGGAAACTACGCTCCTGTTGCTTTACTTTCAACGCCAAAACAAAGGCAAATGGTAACAGCAGGCTGGGAACATGCTTTCAATAAAAAATCAAAAATGGGAATAGAAACTGCCTATACCAAATACGATCAAAATACTTTTTCTAAAATAAATGATGAAGATGATGCTGGCTTTGGTGGAAAGATTTTCTTTGAACAAACTTCTTCATTGCAAAAAAAAGAAAATCCATTGCAATTAAAATCCAAAGCGCAATTAGAAATGATTAATAGCGGTTTTAGTCCATTGGAAAGATTTAGAGCGGTAGAGTTTGAAAGAAACTGGAATGTATTAAATACAAAATTAATTGGTGATCAATATATCGCTGAAGGAAGGTTAGAGCTATCGCAAAAAAAATGGGGAAAAACAGAATATGCATTTAATTCGTTTATTGCGGGAAACGATTATAAAGGTTTTATGCATAAAACAAATTCGACTATTCAATATAAAAACTTTTCTGCCCTTGTGGATGGAAGTTTATTGAGTACAAGTGGAATTTACAACACTTCCTTCTTAAGACACAAAGCAAATATCAGTCAGAAAATCGGAAAAATAAAAATCAGTTTTAGGGATGAGAATGAATTAAATAAATATTACACCGAATCGCGCGATACGCTTAAAGCCAATAGCTATCAATTTTATGATTGGGAAGCAAATTTATCTTCATCGGATACTTCTGGAAATACGTGGCAATTATTCTATCGAGAACGATATGACTGGAAAGAAAAAAACAATTTACTTTCCGTTTACGCCAAAGCCAATCAATATGGTGGTGGATTAGAACTCTTAAAAAATCCAAAAAATCAAATTCGATTAAAAGCATCTTATCGTGATCTTCAAATTAAAGATTCCACTCTTACTTCTCAGAGAGCAGATCAAACGATTTTAGGGAGAGTAGAATATGATTTAAAAGCGTGGAAAGGAGCCTTTTTAGCGAATACTTTTTATGAAATTGGAACGGGATTGGAATTGAAAAAAGAATTTATTTATATTGAGGTTCCGGCTGGCCAAGGCGTTTACACATGGGTGGATTATAATTCAAATAATATAAAAGAATTAAATGAATTTGAAATAGCTGCTTATTCTGATCAGGCCACCTACATCAGAACATTTGTACCCACGAGTGATTATGTTAGAACCTATACTAATCAATTTAGTCAAAGTTTAAATTTAAATCCGAATCAAATTTGGTCGAATAAAAAAGGGTTCTTAAAAATAATATCCAAATTCAGCAATCAAACTGCCTATAGAATAGATAGAAAAACAAATGCTTCAGAACGATTAGATGCCTATAATCCACTTTTAAAAGAAATTGCCGATACTAGCTTGCTATCATTAGGAACTTCGTTGAGAAATTCATTTTTCTTCAATCGAAGCTCTCCCATTTTTGGAATGGATTATACCTTTCAAGATTCACGAAATAAAGTTTTGTTGTCGAACGGTTTCGATTCTAGAACTACTATATTTCATCAGTTAAATATGAGATGGAATATAACGAGAATGATTTTATTTCAATCGAAGTTTGATAGGGGAGAAAAAGAAAATGCATCCGATTTTTTAACCGGAAGAAATTATGCCATTACCTATTTTACTGCGTCCCCAAAAATCAGTTTTCAACCGGATGCGAAATTGCGGATTTCGTTAAAATATGAATATTCGGATAAGAAAAATATTCCTGAATCTGGAGGAGAACAAGCCTTTATTTCGGATGTAGGTGCAGAAATCAGATATAACACCACCGAAAAAGGAAGTGTTCTTGCCAATTTTAATTTTGTTCAAATAAAATATAATGGAAACACCAATAGTTCATTGGCTTTTGAAATGCTTAATTCATTGAAGCCAGGAAATAATTATACCTGGTCACTAACTTTACAAAGAACTATAAATAAAAATATGCAGTTGAATTTAAACTATTCGGGAAGAAAGACAGAAACCAATGGAATAATTCATACAGGTGGTGTACAAGTTCGCGCTTTCTTTTAGAAATTAATTACCTTTGAGTGATGAAAAAAATTTTACTATTCATTCTATTCCTCTCTATTTTTACTAGCGGTAAATCTCAGGAATCTTCAGATTATCCCAATGATGGATTATATGACGATAATGAATTTAGTTTGGGTGTTTCAGGAATGTATATTGAATATCCTGAATTTGCCACAAGAACAGGTTACGGATTAACTCTAAAAACTTCTGTACATAAAAATGTAGCCCTTACTTGGCATTTACATTTTGGTAAAAGATATTTTTCTACTTCGATGTGGTTACCATTGGGTCCATTATTAATGGCGGCTTCCACCTTAAATGGAAATATCAATAGAAGTACACTGGGACTTTTATTAATTTCTATTCTGCCTGATGGCGTTTCGTTTCCATTACGAATTAATGATAAACTATTTATTACTCCTTCCATATCTCCTTTTTGGTTGGATATTTATGGAAAAGATTCGGGTTATAAAAGATTTTATATTGGAGGAAATGTTGGTTTAGGTTTACATTTTAAAATGAAATATTTTAATATTCATCCTTATGGTGCTGCGCATTTGTTGTATAAGGCAGCACCTAATTTTGGTTATTCAGGTGGAATTGGAATTGAAGTTCCTTTGAGGAATTTGAGAAAATAGACCCCTTCCCCCTGCGGGTACTTCCCCTTGGAAAGGGGAAGAGCAAGAAAGTCTCCGAAACAAAAATTTGCAATATTTACAAACTTCTTTAATTAAATACTCCATTTTTAAAACCACTTATATTTGCTCATAGAATTGATAAGGGGAGATGGTGAGTCTTCGAGACGGAGGGGTTAAAAATATATTAAATCTAAAACTTTTGAACTATTATTTACCAACTAAAAAATCATTCCTCCTTTTTCTTCTTCGCTATAGCGTAACGAATTCCCACATAATAATTTCTTCCATTCATTGGCCCCCAAATTAATGATGCGTCAAAATAATTTCCAAATGGATTTTGAGAATCAATAATGGCATCCTTCTGAATAAAATTTAGAATATTTTCTGCACCTACATAAAAATCGAATAATTTTTTAGTGTAGGTAATTTGAAAATGCATAATGTAATAATCTTTGGATTTTCCGGGGATTTGTAAGTTAGTAGGGTTGGCATCAGTTTTCGGTAATCTTGCTTTTCCATACCAATTTCCGATATAATCGAATTTCCATTTTTTATTTTCCGTTTTATAGCTAACACTTTGCATAAATCGTGTTTGTGCTAATAATGGTTTGCTTAACAACTCTCCCGAATACGTTGTTTTTACATCGTAATACTTAAATGACAATTTTGCCGTGAGATTTTTAGATAATCCAAAATCTAAATCGGCTTGTGCACTGTGTGAATAAGAAATTCCCTGCAAATTATAGAAATGTACTTCTTGTGGATTTTGGTCTAAATCCATCACTACTTGATTTAAAAAATAGGTATAATAATAATCCATATTCAAGGTTGCTTCCTGATCAAACAAGAAAAATCTACGAGTTATTCCTCCTCCAGTATTAAATGATTCTTCTGGATTCAATCGCTCGTCAATATTTACAATTCTAGATGAAGCTAAAACTGAGCTATTTTCTACAAAAATATTAGAAGTGCGAAATCCTGTTCCTGCAGATGCACGAATAGTTGTTTTAGGATCTGGAGAAAAACGAAGATGCAATCTTCCCGTTGGTTTCAATCCATACATATTATGATAATCTCCTCTTCCTCCCAATAAAAAAGAAAAACGGGGTGTGGTATAATTGTATTCAAAAAATGCACCTGGAATAATTTCTACTCTGGTAAAAACAGAATCGTTGAATGATTCATTGTAATCATCATAAATAAAACTTAATCCTGTTTTATAATTATGTAAGGAGTTTTTGATGATGTCTTGTAAAAGTAAACTTGAATTTATTTGATTATTCACACCAGTATATTTTCTTATTCCGTAAAAAGAATTCAGTTCCTGTCTTCTTGCGGAAGCGATGAAACCCATCGTTCTGAATTTTTCATCGGGGAATAAAAATCCATTTTTAAATAAGAATTCATACTGACGATTGTGAATTCCTGTTCCATAAAAAGTTTGTGAATCCAAAGGATTAGCAGGATTAAAATTTACTTGTCCTCCATTTCGATCATCATCCATAAATCTGAAAAGATAAATCTGTTCAATTTTTTTGGATTGATATTTCCAACGATTCATCACATTAATTTGTTTAGA
>CAMBFX010000159.1 GCA_945865695.1 Chryseobacterium gleum
TTACTCGAAAATTTAATCGTTAAACAAAACAAATTTAGGCTTCAAAATAATCTTAAATCTTAAATCTTAAATTTCAAATCTTGAATCTTAAATCTTGAATTAAATCAATACAATGCTGGAAACTTCTCCGGGTCCGAACTATTCATCATTCCATAAATTGTTTCCACCACATCTTCAATATTCGGTTTAGAGAAATAATCACCATCCGAACCATAAGCAGGACGATGTTCTTTTGAAGTTAAGGTGATGGGTTCACTATCTAAATGAAAATATCCTTTTTGTTCCACTAGAATTTTATCCAAAATAAATCCACTTGCACCACCAGGCACATCTTCATCCACAATCAACAATCGATTGGTTTTCTTCAATGATTCTACAATGGTATGATGGATATCAAATGGCAATAAAGTTTGCACGTCAATCATCTCTACTGATATTCCTAATTCTTCTAATTGTGGAATCGCTTCCATACATAAATTAAAAGTTGAACCGTAAGAAACCAAAGTAATATCCGTTCCTTCTTTCACTATTTCTGGAATTCCTAATGGCGTTTTGTATTCACCGATATTAGCTGGTAATTTTTCTTTTTTGCGATAACCGTTCAATGGTTCAATAACCAATGCTGCATCATCACAAGCCAAAAGCGTATTGTAAAATCCTGCTGCTACGGTCATGTTTCTAGGCGTGCAAACATACATTCCTCTCAACGCATGAATGATCATTCCCATTGGAGAACCTGAATGCCAAATTCCTTCTAAGCGATGTCCACGAGTGCGCACAATCAAGGGAGCTTTTTGTGTTCCTTTGGTTCGGTATTGCACGGTCGACAAATCATCGCTCATAATTTGCAATGCATAAAGTAAATAATCCAAATATTGAATTTCTGTAATAGGGCGAAGTCCGCGCATCGATAAACCAATTCCTTGACCAAGAATAGTAGCTTCACGAATTCCTGTATCACTCACGCGCAATTCACCATGCTTCGCTTGCATCCCCTCTAATCCTTGATTCACATCACCAATAAAACCAGAATCTTCTCCGAAAATCATGAACAATGGATTTTCAGTTAAATGTTTGTCGAAAGTTTCTTTCAAAATAATTCTTCCATCTACTAATTCTGCATTAGAATCATAAGTAGGAACAGAAGAATTTACTTTTAAGGCACTCCAATTAGATTCAGAATATAAATTCGAACTATATCTTTCGTAGTTCAACTCTAATTGTTTCTTAATCCAATTGGAAAGCGTTTCCTTCGAAGAAGAATGTTCATCCTTGCACATTCTTAAAACTCTTCTTGCGGCAGATAAAACATCTTTTCGAATGGGTTCTTTGATGGATTTTAAATCACTAATTATTTTCTCAATAAAAACTTTTTGACTACTCTCATGAGCTAAGTTTTCTAATAAAGCTACTGCAACATCTAAATCACTTTTAATTGGGATACAATATTCTTCCCAAGCTTTTTTCTGTGCGTCACGAACTTCTTTTTTTGCCTCATTCGATAAATTTTCCAATTCTTCTTCTGTGGCAAGGATAGTATTCGATTTTTTACAGAACTCAATTATCCAAATTTTAAATTGGTTGATACAATCATATTCTTTAGTCCAATCTAAAATTTCTTTTGATTTATATCTTTCGTGAGAGCCAGAGGTGGAATGTCCTTGTGGTTGTGTTACTTCATCTATATGAATTAAAACGGGTGTTTGTTCATTTCGGCAAATGGCAATTGCTTTTGCATAGGTATCTACCAATGAAACATAATCCCAACCTTTGGCATTAAAAATTTCATAACCATTCGTTCCTTTTTCTCTTTTGAAACCTTTTAATATTTCAGAAATATTTTCTTTGGTGGTTTGGTATTTTTTGGGAACAGAAATTCCATAACCATTATCCCAAACAGAAATCGCCATAGGTACTTGTAATACTCCTGCGGCATTAAAAGTTTCCCAAAATAAACCTTCAGAAGTAGAGGCATCACCAATAGAACCGAAAGCTACTTCATTTCCTTTATTCGTTAAATGAGCATATTTTTCAGCATGTAAATCCGTATTGAGTTTGAAAATTTTTGAAGCTTGTGCCAATCCCAGTAATCGTGGCATTTGACCCGCAGTAGGAGAAATATCAGAAGAGGAATTTTTTAATTGAGATAAATTTCTCCAGCTACCATCTGCGTTTAAAGTATGAGTAGAGTAGTGTCCACCCATTTGTCTTCCAGCAGAAGCAGGCTCATGTTTAATATCCGTATGAGCATAAAGTGCAGCGAAATATTGTTGAACATTTAATTCACCAATAGCCATCATGAATGTTTGATCGCGATAATATCCAGAACGAAAATCTCCATTCTTGAATTGCTTGGCCATTGCAATTTGTGCTAATTCTTTTCCATCACCAAAAATTCCAAATTTTGCTTTTCCAGTAAGAACTTCTTTTCTTCCTAAAACAGAGGTTTCTCGACTCACACAAGCTAATTTATAATCAGCTAAAATTTCTTTTTTAAAATCATCAAATGATATTGATTCTTTTTTCAAGGTTTGTTCTTTTTCACTTATCATGAATTCACACTTTGTATTAAGGCCCAAAGATAGCCAAATACTTTTTAACTATTTCACTCTTTTTATTGGAGTATCAATTTTAACATTCATATAATGAGTTGATAACCAATTATGAGTTGATAACCAATTGGGCTATTTTTTAATCAATTTGGTTAATACAATTTATTTTCGCATATTTGTAACCTAATAAAAATCAAATGAAAAGATATTTACTTTTTTCTCTTTCTATTTTAGCAGTTAATTTCGCATTAAACGCTCAACAATTATTTACTGTTACAAATAGTAACTTAACCTATACTCCAGCTACTTTAACCATTACAGTTGGAGATACAGTACAGTTTGTTCAAGGAAGTTCTCATCCTGCAAGAGAAGTTTCTCAAGTCACTTGGAATGCGAATGGAAATACTTCCAATGGAGGATTTAATAATGCTCATTCTGGTGTTAAGATTAAATTTACTACTGTTGGAACTATTTATTACGTATGTTCTAGTCATGCCTCATCCGGGATGAAAGGTCAAATTATTGTTCAAGCTGCTAATTCAATAGAAGAAGAAAAAGAAAATGTTACTGTTAAAGCATATCCTTCTCCTGTTGTTTCTGATTTGAATATTACACTAGATTTAAATCAAACAGAAGAATTGACTATTGAAGTTTATAACATCATAGGAGAACAAGTTTATTCACAAGGAGAAACTACTTTTGCTGCTGGAAAAAATAATTTGTCTATCGATTTTTCAGATTTTAGCAATGGTGCTTATTTTGTTAAAATCATAGGGAAAAAAGATCAGTATTCTGTAAAAATATTAAAATAATTTTTCTCATAAGTTATTTTAAAACCCTCGTCGATTGGCGGGGGTTTTGTTTTACTTAATTTTTTAAATAGCAATAATGGCAAGCAGATTAAGTAATATTGATTTTATGCGAACCACTGCAATTTTCATTATGATTATTGCCAATGCCGCGCCATACGTTATGGAAACGCCCAATCCCAATGCCTTGCGTTTGATTTGTTCTTTGGCAGCCCCTTTGTTTATTTTTCTTTCTGGATTTTCATTTTACTTATCCTTTACTAAAAACAAAAATTATAAGCAAAAGTTTTGGCAAGGATTTTATTTGATGTGCACCGCAGTTGGCATCGATTGGCTCATTTGGGGAACATTACCTTTTCAAGCATTTGACGTTTTATATTTAATTTCCATTGGTATTTTTGTCAATATTCTGATGTTTAATTTTCATGTTTATGCTAAATTATTTATTGCTTTAGCTTGTATTGCTGCTTCTATTTTGCTTCAGAATGAATACGGATATCGGGTTCGTATAGAAGATTCATCAGATAACATGCGCTTTTCAATGGGATTTTTGCAATCCATCCAAATTCAATCCCAACGACTTTTTGTGGATGGTTGGTTTCCTGTTTTTCCTTGGATAAGTTTTGCCATAATTGGCTGTTTAGTGGCCGAAAAAATGGAGTCAATACGGTCTATTTTAAAATCAGTTTTGGTGAGTAGTTTATTGTTATTTATTTTGGGAATAGTTTTGCTTTTTAATGCAAATACATTGCAAGATGAACGCGATGGTTATTTAGAGTTTTTCTATCCTGCATCACCGGTTTATCTATTAATTGCTTTTTCATTTATTTTTCTGCTTTTCACTTCCACTGCAAATTTCAAACTTCCAAACGGATTAATTTTTATTAATGTTTTGGGCAGAAATAGTTTGTTCGTTTATATTTTTCATGCAGCCATCATTTCATTTGTATTGACTCCACTTTTTGATTCAGAAAATGGAGGTTATGAATTACTCAATGGTTATAGGTTCGCCTTGTTATCCACTGCATTTATTTTGCTCTGTTGTACGGTTTCTTTTTTAAGCGAGTGGATGAGTAAAAATGGTTATTTCAAATATGTTTTGAATCCGGTTAAACATATTTTGGGATTGAAATGATATTGGTTTTGTATGAAAAGGAAATGCTTAAAATTGTTTTTAACATTTTTTTTCTCGAATCAGCCAAATTAAATTATGGCGTTCTCATTCGCTAATCTCCTCCAAACTTGTCATCTACTTCAAACTCCACACTCGTTTGAAATCCATCCGCATCAATTACCATCAGTTTGTGTTTTCCAGTCTTCGGACTCACTTCTAATTGATGAATCGTGGTGGTGGTTCCAAGATAATTTTCATCCAAATGCCAATGAATTTCTGCATTAGAAGAGCGATGCGCTACTTCCAAAACAGTTTTTCCTCTAGCGCCATCAATATCGATGGGTATATAAATTTTACTTTTCTTTTTTGGATAAATAATTTCCATCGGTTTATTTTCTGATTCAGTCATACAATCACTTCGCACTTCTGGTAATGAACGATAATTGGGATTTCTCGTCTTGTAATAAAATTCCATTACTGGAGGAAGAACAAACCATTTTGCATCCACCATGTTTTCTGCCGATTCACATGTCAAATCCACTCTGTATTTTTTGTTTTTATCTAAATGGATAATCTGATGATACGGACATGCATTTGTATTGAGACTGGTTAATGGAATTTGTATGGTATCCACCTCTTCGCATAAATCGGTGGCACGATGACCGCTCATTCTACAAATCGCTGCTTCTTGCATATCATCATAGGGAGCGGCGAACCATCCTGCCTTTGGTAAGCGATTAAAAACATCAAATAAAATGGGTGCAGCTGATTCAATTCCTGTGAGACCAGGTCGTCCTTCTCCGTCTGCATTTCCTGCCCAAACAGCCACTACATATTCTTTATTTAATCCAATTGCCCATGCATCACGAAAACCAAAACTAGTTCCTGTTTTCCATGAAATTTTAGAGGTAGATTGAAATAAATTCCAGTTCGCTTCCATATCCGGACGATTCACCTCCACCATTGCTTGTAGCATCACATATATCGCAGCAGGATCAAGAGGGGGATTTATTTTTTGTTTTTGGTTTTTTGTTTTTGGTTTGGAATCTAAAATAAAATGCGGAGTTTCATTTATGTCAGAATTAAAATCCGGATACTGATTCATCGTTTTTCCCATCTTCGTATATACACTAGCCAAATCCCAAAGTGATGCTTCTGCACCACCTAATACCAATGATAAACCATAATTCTGAGAAGTACGATGCAAAGTAGTTAATCCTAATTTTTTTAAGAGATGTAAAAATTTAGCTACTCCGTAATTTTGCAACATTCTAACAATTGGAATATTTAATGAACGTGAAAGCGCTTTGTCGGCTGGAACCATTCCATCGTATTTCTGACTGAAATTTTTGGGTGAATATCCTGAAATATGAGTAGGAATATCGGGTACAATCATTTTCGGAGTAATTAGTCCGTCATTCACCATTCCAGCATATAAAAACGGTTTTAAGATACTTCCTGTGCTACGTGGTGCTACAATCACATCTACATCCGTTCCATGCTCTTTGTAATTTTCATCTTCGGGATCACGAACATTTCCTGCATAAGCCAAAACTTCTCCTGTTGGAATATGAATTACAATACAAGCTGCATTATAAACTTCATTTTGCATCAATTTTTTTTGATGATGAATTAAAATTTTATTGACTTGTTTTTGTAAATCTTTATTGATCGTTGTTGTAAATACACCATTTCCTCGATCGCTGTAGCCTTGGCGAAGGCGATCTTTCATTAAACGATCGGTGAGGTGAGGCGCAATATTATCTAAATCGGGTGGAGCTTGTGGTAACGGTTCTGCCTTAGATAAAACCCAAGTGATAGAATCCATTTCTCCGTTTTCATAAAGTCCATCCAATACCCGATTTCGTTTTTCTTTCAATCGAAATTGATTTTTTCCAGGATAAATTAAACTCGGAGCATTGGGCAAAACAGCTAGTGTTACCGCTTCCGCCCATGAAAGTTGATCAGGTGTTCTTCCAAAATATCTCCAGGCAGCTGCATCTAATCCTACTACATTTCCTCCCATAGGTGCATTCGATGACCATAAAGCCAAAATTTCTTCTTTAGAATAGCTCCATTCTAATCTGGTTGCCAAAATTGCTTCAACGGTTTTATTCCAAAGATTTCTGGATTTTCCTTTTCTACTGAGGCGTATTACTTGCATAGTAATCGTACTTCCTCCGCTCACTACTCTTCCTTCACTTGTATTTTGTTTTATAGCTCTTGCAAATCCACGAAAACTTACGCCCCAATGAGAATAGAAATTTCTATCTTCAAATTGAATAACAGCTTTTTTAAATTTATCTGGAACATTCTCATTATGTGGAAATCTCCATTGTCCATCATCGGCAATTCTAGCAGCCAAAATATTTCCATCTCTATCTTTCACCACTGTACAAACTGAATCGGTGAACAATTTCTCAGGTAAGGCTTGTAGATACCAAATAAAGAAAATCAGGAACAAGCCCGCCAACCAGTACCGGACACGGTAAAAGAAACGTTTTATATTATGCAAGGTTGTCTTAAACACAATCAAATATAAGTAGCCTAAT
>CAMBFX010000160.1 GCA_945865695.1 Chryseobacterium gleum
AGTAAACAAATCGAATCACACTTAAAACAATTTAATTCAAATATTATTCATATTACATCTCCAATTGTAGACTTAGGAATTGTGAAACAAAACAAGAGTAACATTTTCACAATTGGTTGGATTGGGGATTTTAGTGGCGGACATAAGGAAGCAATTTTAGAAATAATATTTCCAGTATTAAAGCAAATTGGGTTTCAATTTAAGTTAATTCTTATAGGTGTTTCAAAAAGAAATGATAGAGAATTTATGAATAATTACTTTAGTGAACATTCAAACATTCAATTAGAAATTGCAGACGCAGTTGACTGGAATGACGAGAGAGCAATTCAAGAAAAATTAGTGACTTTTGATATTGGTCTGGCAACTTTAACTAATGAACCAATACAAATTGCAAAATCTGGAATCAAGGCTAAACAATATATGAATAATGGAATACCCGTAATTAGCACCAATCTTCCTGAAAATAATTCCTATGTTATTGATGGATTCAATGGTATTTTATGCACCACTCCGAATGACTTTGCTAATGCAATTAATAAATTTTATTTAATGGATAGTTTAGAATATAATACATACTCAAAAAATGCGAGAAATTCAATTGCTCACTTTAACCATAATAAATATTACAATGATTTTGGAAAATTAGTTTGCCGTTAACGGTCAAGAAGTATTTCAATCATATATTACTAACTTACCTTTGTTTATATAGGTATTATTTACACTCAATCCCCATTCATAAATTCCTGAAGACAATGATAAATTTAATTCTTTTGTAACCATTCCATCTTGTAATAGCTCTTCATAAACATTTTTTCCGATAGCATCATAAATTACAAAGGAAACTTCTGCATTAATTCCATTTTCATATTGCAATGAAAATGTACCAACATTTGGATTAGGAAATAAATTTATAGAACCCACATATTCATTTTCTACAAAACCATTAGTTACAAAATCCACTTGTGGAATATAAGGTTGGAAGGCGCAATTTGGCTCCAAACATCCGAATTTATCTAATTTAATTATCCAAACATCTTGACCTCCTAAATATGTCGTACCCATTGCTATGATTCCACCGTCAGGAGTAATATCGAAATCCGTTAAACTATTCACTATTGCCATATCGTATTCATAATTGTGATACCATAAGCTGTCTCCATTTTCTCTTATTCTTAAAATAATACCGTATGGAGCACTATTACCAACAGAAATAATATCCCCATTCGGCATTACTTTTACTGATTGTAGAATTGCATCGGTGGCATTCTGTCCATACTCACGATACCATTCAACGGTGTTGTTCGATTGAATTCGAGTAACTGAATTTTTATACCAATTACCTGCAAAATAATTACGTCCACCAACGAAAATATAATCTCCGTCAGGAAATTCATGACCCATGACTGCTTCAGAATCATTGAATGAGCCTCCATAACATTTAGACCATTGTTGATTGCCATTGCTATCTGTTTTGATAATCCACGAATCATATCCTCCATTACAAGTTGTAGAATTGGAAATTGCTCCAATAAGATAACCGCCATCAGAGGTTTGAATAACTGTCCCACCGATTTCGGTGTTTGCACCCCCAAAGGTTTTTTCCCACTCAAAATTACCAAGACTATCTACTTTCATCAACCACGTTTGTATACTTGAACCAACATATACGGAACCAACACAAATAAATCCGCTATCTGAAGTTTGTATTGCTTGATTAAAAATATGATCTTCGATACCATCTCCATATTTCTTAGACCAAAGAGTATCTAGATTATTATCGAATCGAACTAAAAGTCCGAAAGATATTAATCCAGTTGATGTATCTTTAAAACTGCCTCCTAGTGTATATCCGTTTGTTAAAGTTTTTCTAAATGAACCAGATGTACCAGTATAATAACCTGAAAAATCCTTACCATACCATTTTGTATAAAGTGTATCGCCTAATAAGTTTAAGGAAATAAGTCCAACACCAATATTTCCATTATAAATTGTAGCGCAACAAACTACATAACCCGAATCAGTAGAAACAATTCCTCCTCTTCCTTCATCTACTTCTCCCCTCACATCAATTTTTTTATTAAAATATGTTTGTGAAAATGATTGTATTGAACTACCTATTAAAAAAAGGAGGAGGATTATATGTACAACTGTTTTTCTCATCACTATTTATTCAAAATGAATTTAGTTTGATTTTTGATAAAACCGTTTTCCTTCAAAATGGCCAAATAAATACCAGAGCCGAAAGATTCCATATTAATATAGGCTAAACGAGTATCAGTTAATTGAATTGTTTGAATAATTTTCCCAGTAAAATCATAAATTTCAATCACTGAGTTTTTTAGATTTTCGTTATCTAACAATTCAAAATTAAAATTTATATAATCAGATGTAGGATTCGGATAAGCAATGAATTCAGTTACCTCATGAAGTTTTTGCTCCTCCTCAAAAAATGTAAACATTCTAAGATTTTCATCTGGTAATATTCGGTAATCATCAATTGGGGTTTCAAATATCATTTTAAGTAAGCCCGCAGCTTTTATACATTCCTTATGTCCACTATTTTTCATGTCTTCCAATAATTCTTTATCATCGTGGTCAGCGGCAAAACACCAAAGCATATTTTGTTCCCATTCAATTAATAATTTTTGAAGTTTACAAATTGCATCATCAGGATTTTCTGCCAAATGACTATCAATGATTTCTAAGGCTTGTAGGTACTCTTTTTGTGTTGCAAATGCAGTTGCTAATTTACACTCACCTTGGGGTTGCGGATATTGAATGAAAACATTCTTTACGCTGTCTAAATATCCATCTAATGTATCTTGAAAAAGAAACACTCTTACCAAATCATTTATGGCATTACTTTTTTCAAGTTCATACGTCTCTATTAAAGCTTCTAATTTGGTACGTTCTGAAATTCCAATTTGTGCATCATTATGTAAAAGCCGATGAAGTAGACCCACTTTAGCCGAAGCAAATTGACCCGGGTAAAAGCTGGCGAACGATGCATAAAATTCATTCATTAATTTAGATTGTTAATCAAATATAATTTATTTTAGTTAAACTTCCGTTAATTCGTTTGGTGTTCTTTTCTTTCGAAGCGATTCTCCTTTAAGTTCCAGTCGATGCGATTCATGTATGATTCGATCTAATATTGCATCGGCTACAGTTTTTTCACCTATTAATTCATGCCATTTTATCACAGGTACTTGTGAAGTTATAATTAAAGAACCTTTTCCATGTCTATCTTCAATAATTTCCATGAGGGCTGCGCGACTTTGTGCATCAAGAGTGGTAAGACCAAAATCATCGAGGATAAGTAAATTTTGTCTTTCTATTTTAGCAATTTCTCTTATGTAAGTGCCATCGGCTTTTGCCATTTTTAATTTTGAAAAAAGTTTTGGCACATTAAAATAAACTACCCGATACCCTAGACTACAGGCATGATGACCAAGAGCCGATGCGATATAGCTTTTACCAATACCAGTGCTTCCAGTAATTAAAATATTTTCATTTTTTTTAATGTAATTACAATCGGTATAACGCATAATTTGATTCTTATCCATGTTGCGGTCGGTAGTGTAATTTAAATCCTCTAATGATGCTTGATACCTAAATCTGGCATTTGTAATCTTCAGATTAATGTTTCTATTTTGACGCTCATCCCATTCGGCATCTATTAAATGAGCAATCATTTCATCGGGTGTAAATTTTTCGTCTACACCTGATTCAAGTCCAATTTTGAAAGCGCGAGTCATTCCGTAGAATTTCATTTTGCGCATTTTTTCTAATGTTGTTTCGTTCATGTTTTGTTTTTTTAGTTTATTTATTTGTAATAATTTTCGCCACGTATATTCTCATGAAATGGCATTTGTGTTTGCTCCTCCGATTCAACAGGATAAGTATCCATGCCTTTTTCCAATATGGTTTGTATGGTTTTGTAATTGTAAATTTCATAACCCAATGCTCGTTCACAGGCTTTAGTCAATCGTTCGTTGCCGTATTTTTTTGCAAAACTTAAAATACCCACGCATGATTTATAAGCTTGTTCGGGATGTTGTTTTTTATCTAATATTTTTTCTATGTAAAGTCTAACATACTCATGTATTCCCTGTGCCCAACTAATAAATTTATCAGGACTCCAGTCGGCAACAAATTGATGGGAAGATGCCATGTGTTCTTTTTCAGTAGTATAATTATAAGGACTTTTTAATCGCTTATGTAAAGCAATTCTTTCATAATTATAAAACACTTCAACACTATGTCGGGAGTACATTATTTTTACTTTTTTACCAATAAAATCATAGGGCACACTGTAATAATGTCGATCATCAGCAAGTGATACATGACCATTTTTCATAACCGTTACGTAAGCTTGTTTTTTAAATTCATAACGTAATAAGGGTAGTGGTTGTAATGCGTGTCGCTCTACTTCATCGTATTGCTCAAAGCGAGAATATTTTTTACCTGTAAGAGGTGTTTTATTGTGATCAAGTGTTTTTTCTTGTATATCAATATTTAAAGTCTCTAATGATAAATAGTGTTGATTGCGCAATTTTGCATTTATGCGTGTATAGGAAATTTTAACGGCTCCCTCAACCAAAGCTTTATCTTTTGGTTTATATGCTCTCGCGGGTAGCACCGCAGTGGAATAATGCGAAGCAAAATCGGCAAAGGTTTCATTAAGTGTTGGTTCGTATTTACTACTTTTTGTAACAGCTGATTTTAAATTATCTGGTACAATTGCTAATGGAACTCCTCCAAAAAAGTGAAGCGCATTTTCACAAGCCATTATTAAATCTTCCTTTTGCTGACTCATCACTGCTTCTATATACGTCATTTGACTAGCTCCTAAAACAGCAACAAAAACTTCAACCCAAATGATTTCTCCTGTCTTATCATCAACAAAACTTAATTTCTCTCCCGCAAAATCAATAAACATTTTATCGCCCGCTTTATGTTCAATATGCATGACAGGATTAACTTTGTTTTTCCACTCATGAAAAAGATTTTTAAATTGACTTAAGGCTAAACCATCTGGATTTAATTTACGGAATTCTTCCCACATTAATTGGCGCGTAACGCCTCTTCGCTTTAATTCCTTATCCATGTAAGGAAAAAATAAATGAACCTTTTGCTGACGAGGATTTAAAGATTTCTCATCGGGTTTAATGATAAATAAATCTTCAAGGTCTTTATCGCTTAAAGTATTTATCTCTTCAAAGCTGAGTTTGTTTTTTGTAAATTCAGCAATGTATTTCTTTAATGTATTGCGCGATACTCCTGTTAATTCGGCTATCTTTCGCTTACTGCGCTCCTGTGTAAAGAGCCGTAAAATGTGTCGTATTTTACTCATGTGTATAGGTTTATTTGCCATTTTGTGCTTAAGTTTTTGAAGAAACTTAAACATTAAATGGTCCTAAATCAACATGAATTTTATGCTGTCAGGTGGGTCACTTTAAATCGGCTAACATGGGTCAATTTAAATCGGCACGGGTGGATCACTATAAATCGGCTAAAGTGGGTCAGTTTGACTGTTTTTTCCAAGATAATTGCAATTACGAGGATTTCCTTCTATAAAATCCTCTTACTTTTTATACACTTTTACATACTACTGATATGGTATTGCCATGAAACTCCCATGAAATAGCCATACTACTGATATACTACCACCCATACTACTTCCATACTGTTTCAAATATTGAACAGGAAATCTTAATACACAATTATAAAGTTCATGATGAAGTAAAGCAAAGTTGAGCAGAACTATAAAAAACATGAAATTGACTATTTGAGTTGTTGAATTTTTGTTGTTGTACATTCCACAACAAAATTATATTCAATCAAACAGCAACAACAAAAATTGGCTTCACTCAATCCAAAAAAAGAGCCACTCACCAAAGAAAAATTAATTGAATTTTCAGGCTGTGAAAATTTATCAGAAAAAGAGCAAGAAGAAATTTTATTTACTATTCATAATCTAAGTGAAATTATGTATGAATTTTTACAGCAAATTCAGTCACAGGAGGGTAAAAAAAGAGGTGCTGAAATTATAGGTAACTTTAATAAAAATCAAGCAGCATGAACACACTAGAAGTATTTAATAAGTTTGCTAAAACTAACACATTCAAAGGGGTAAAAAAGACTGCCCTCAATAATGTGGTAGTATATACAAGAGTATCTACCAAAGAACAGGCAGATAAAAATTTCAGTCTTGAAACTCAAAGAAACACCATTGATACTTTTGTCCAAAGAAACAACTTGAATATAGTTGGATATTATGGAGGAACTTATGAAAGTGCAAAAACAGATGGGAGAAAAGAGTTTAATAGAATGTTGGATTTTATCCGCAAATCAAGAGGAAATGTAAACCAAGTTTTGGTTTATACATTGGATAGATTTAGTAGAACAGGTGGAGAAGCAATAAAACTTGCAACTGATTTAAGAGAAAAATATGGAATTACTATTTGTGCGGTCACACAACCCAATGATACAACTCACCTCAGCGGAATATTAAATCAAAATATCCAGTTTCTTTTCAGTTGGTTTGATAATGGACAAAGAAAAGAAAAAGCAGTTGCAGGAATGAAAGAGAAATTCAAGAAAGGAATTTGGGTAGTAAAACCTCCTGTTGGTTATGATATTGTTAGAAGCAATGGAGAAAGAAGAATTGTTGTGAATGAAGAAGGAAAGAAAATCAAAAAAGCTTTTGAGTGGAAACTACAAGGAATAAAGAATGAAGAAATTTTAATCCGCTTAAAAACACTTGGAGTAAATATTTATCCTCAAAAGTTATGCAAGATTTTGGTAAACCCTTTTTATTGCGGAATCATTTCACATGGAATGTTAGATGGTAAAATTGTAGATGGTGTTCATGAGAAACTAATTTCAAAGGAACTGTTTCTAAAAGTG
>CAMBFX010000161.1 GCA_945865695.1 Chryseobacterium gleum
GAACAAGCCGGAATGGTAGCTAGTGGAATCAACCCTATTGGCGGTTTAGTTGAAATTATGGAATTACGCGAACATCCTTGGTTTGTTGGAGTTCAATTCCATCC
The DNA here is from genome assembly GCA_945865695.1 of Chryseobacterium gleum. GTDB lineage: Bacteria > Bacteroidota > Bacteroidia > Flavobacteriales_D > UBA2798 > CAMBFX01. Next base: position 105 of record CAMBFX010000161.1, read on the forward strand.
TGAATATAAGAGCACAGTTGCTAACCCTCATCCGTTGTTTACTGCATTCGTGAAAGCAGCCATTACGGTTCCGGAGCTGGTTTAATGTTAAATTTTTAAGGTTTAAAGTTTAAGGTTTTGAGAGTGCACTACCTTTAATATTGAACTTTAAACTTTGAACAATCCAATTACTTTCTAAAATATATCCTTTGGCTTATCGTCCTCATAAGTAGAAAAATCTTCATTTTTCCTCTTAAATCATTAAATCTCCAAATCGATAAATCATAAATAACTCTATCTTTGCCCCTCTAAAAAAGTAAAAAAAATGGATCGTAATTCCGTCATAGGTTTAGTCTTAATCGCTGTCATTTTGGTAGTGTTTTCAATTCTGAACGCACCCACTGAAGCTGAAATGAAAGCTCAGCAACAAAAAGAAGATAGTCTTCGCAATGTTCAGAAAAAAGAAATTGAAGAAAAACAGAAAAAGGCTGATAAGAAAAAAACAGCTGAAGTAGTTGATACTAATTCTGTAAAATCAATTGACTCGAATTTGGTTGAGAATGCTGAATTATTACCAATTGTTGGTTCTGTAAAAACAGACTCTATTCAAAAAGCAAGAATAAACGAAAAGCGTGAAAAAAAATTCGACATTTTTACTCCTTCTGCTACAGGTAAAAAAGAATTAATTGTTTTAGAAAACGAGAAAATCAGATTAACCCTTTCAACCAAAGGTGGTTCAATTGTTTCTGCTGAATTAAAAGATTTCAAAACCTATAAAGATTATAACGGAGGTAATGATCGCGCCTTGATGTTATTCGATAGCGATTCGAGCGAGATGGGTTTATCTTTCTTTGTTAATGACATTCCTCTTGAATCAAAATCATTGTACTTCGAACCGTCAATGACCGAAAAGGATGGAAACAAAATGTTGGTGATGAAAGCCAAAACTTCTGATCCAAAAAAATACATTGAATTTGTTTATTCACTTTCCAATGATTCTTATGTTTCTAATTTTGATATTCATGTGATTGGTTTAGCTAGCGAAGGTGTAACAGAAAGTATTGAATTCAATTGGCAAGCGAGATTATTAGCTACAGAAAAATTAATTGATACCGAGAGAATGGTTTCTTCAGTATTCTATAAATACAAAGATGAAACTCGTGATTATTTAAGCGAAACAGCAAGTGAAGAATTACAATTGGAAGCGCCCACACAATGGATTGCTTTCAAACAAAGTTATTTTTCGGTTGTATTGATGTCGGAAGAAGGAATCAATCCTGAAGGTTCTGCCATTGCTGTTACTGCACTTTCTTCTACCAAATATATTAAAGACTACGAAGCGCATTTGAATATTTCTGATGGCGCAACCAATAAATTAAATGTAAGCTATCAATTCTATTTCGGACCAAATGATTACAACGAATTAGTTCTTTTCGATAATGGAATGGAAAAAATCGTAAACATCGGTTGGGGAATTTTTGGTTGGGTAAACATGTATTTAGTGATTCCGATTTTCAATTTCTTAGATGGAATGAATATGTCGTATTGGATTATCATTCTATTGTTAACCATCATCGTGAAAATTCTCATCATGCCACTTACTTATAAGAATTATAAGAGCAGTGCAAAAATGAGAGTATTGAAACCAGAGATTGAAGAGATCACAAAGAGTTTCAAGGATGGAGATCCGATGAAAAAACAACAAGCAACCATGGCCTTGTATAAAAGCTCTGGCGTGAATCCGATGGCTGGTTGTATCCCCATGTTGATTCAAATGCCGGTTTTAATTGCTGTGTTCCGTTTCTTTCCATCTGCCATTGAATTACGTCAGCAAACATTTATGTGGGCAGATGACTTATCCGCTTATGATTCGATTGCTCAATTAGGATTCGCCATTCCGTTTTATGGAGATCACGTTTCTCTTTTTACGCTTTTGATGGCAGCGTCTACTATTTTAATTACTAGAATGAATAGCGGGCAAATGGACAACTCTATGCCGGGTATGAAATTCATGATGTACTTCTTTCCAGTGATGATGATTTTCTTCTTCAATAATATGGCCGCTGGTCTTTCGTATTATTACCTTATCAGCAACTTGCTTTCCATGTTAATCATGTGGGGAATTAAGAAATATTTCATTGATGAAGGCAAACTAAGAATGCAAATTGAGGCGAATAAACTCAAGCCTAAAGCTTCTAAAAAATCTAAATGGCAAATGAAGTTAGAAGAAATGCAAAAGCAGAGAGCCGATCAGATGAAAAAGAAGAAATAAACTATTTGGTGATTTATTCGCTGCGCTCATGAGAAAGTTGATGAGGTAAGATTTAATGATTTCGGAAGTCGGAAGTTCAAATTCGGAAGTTGGAAATTACGAAATAATGAGATTTTAAATATTGAAATTTGAAGAGGCGAAAGTTTGATTAGTTGATTCAATTTTCATAAATACTTTGAGGGCGGGGTAAACCACCATTAGCGAATAAATTAATTACCAGAAATTTCTTTTTCCTTTACTTAGATATTAGTATTTCATTAGCTAATTCGCTTATTGGCAAATTCGCTAATTAATCCCCGCAATTATATCTTGCTTCGTAATAATATGCACGGTACTTAAATGATCACGCACTAACACAGCATTATTTTCTCTATTGATTAATTTGGTGATGTCTTCCATGGAAGCATACATATCCACAAAAGGAAATGCAGGTTGCATCACATCTTCTACAGTTTTATTTTTTAATTCTGGTTCGTCCATGATTCTTTTGAAAAGATAATGATCACTCAAAGAACCTTTGAATTCACCTGAAGCTGTAACAGGAACTTGTGAAATATCATATTTCGTCATTAGAGAAACAGCATCTGCTACTTTATCTTTTACATCAACCGTTACTAATTTTTTATCGGAATGTCCGCGCACCAAATCCATTGCCTTTGGATTTTTCTTATCTAAAAATCCACGTTCACGCATCCAATCATCGTTGAACATTTTTCCTAAATAACGAGAACCATGGTCATGAAAAATCAAAACAACCACATCGCCTTTTTTGAAACGGTCTTTCATTTGAATTAATCCTGCCACGGCTGAGCCTGCTGAATTACCAACGAAGATTCCTTCCTTTTTTGTGATTTCGCGAGTCATGATGGCTGCATCTTTGTCTGTCACTTTTTCAAAATGATCTATCAAATCGATATTAACATTTTCAGGTAAAAAATCTTCTCCAATTCCTTCAGTGATGTAAGGATAAATTTCATTCTTATCTAGGATTCCTGTTTCCTTTAATTTTTTGAAAATTGAACCATAAGTATCAATTCCTAGAACCTGAATTTTTGGATTTTTTTCTTTCAAATATTTTCCTGTTCCACTAATCGTTCCGCCTGTACCAACTCCAACAACGAGATGAGTAATTTTTCCATCGGTTTGATCCCAAATTTCAGGACCCGTTGTTTCATAATGAGCCGTTGCATTAGAAGGATTATCATATTGATTGGCTTTCCATGAATTAGGAACTTCTTTTACTAATCGAGAAGAAACCGAATAATAAGAACGAGGATCTTCTGGGTCTACATTCGTAGGACAAACAATTACTTCTGCACCAAATGCACGCAATGCATCTACTTTCTCTTTGGATTGTTTATCGGTTGTGGTGAAAATACATTTATAACCTTTAATGATGGCAGCCATGGCTAATCCCATTCCTGTATTACCACTGGTTCCTTCAATGATAGTTCCGCCCGGTTTTAATAATCCTGCTTTTTCTGCATCTTCAATCATTTTTAAAGCCATTCTATCTTTAATGGAATTTCCGGGATTAACGGTTTCTATTTTTGCATAGACATCGGCTTCGGTAATTCCTTTGAATAATTTGTTGATTCTTACCAATGGAGTGTTTCCGATGGTCTCGAGGATATTGTTGTAAACTTTCATTGTACTTAGTTTTTCGTTGGTAAAAATACAGTTATTCATCCTAATTAAGGGAATTCTTTAAAAATATACGCAAAAGTATGCTATACTTAACAAAATGTAAAGTATATTTGACATATTAATTATAAACCAAATACTAATACTTATGGAAAAAACGAAAAATGAACTAAGACTACTTCCCAATTATTTTAAGAAAATTGGGCTAGGAATAATTTTGCTCAGTATTTTATTTGTTGTATTTATTGTACTATTTTTAAAAGATTCTGATTTTTTTCAAAATCACAAATTAGCTTTTAAGATATTTACATTCGACTTTATACTTTTCGGAATTTTCATCATCTGTTTATCTAGAGAGAAAGTAGAAGATGAACGAATAGTATTGCTACGTACACAATCAATGGCTTTTGCATTTATATTTGGTGTTGGTTTTACAATCTTTGGCCCTCCAATAGCAGTATTATTTGGCGATCCATTATCAAAAGGAGATCCGCATCAAATTATTTTCACCATGCTTTTTATGTATTTAGTTTATTTCATTGGTAGAAAAAAAAGTTTCTAATGAAAAACTGTATAAAAGTAGAGCGCGCTCGTCTAAATATGACCCAGCAAGATTTATCAGAAGCTATTGGTGTTTCGCGACAAACTATAAATTCAATTGAGTTGGATAAATATGTTCCTTCAACTGTGTTGGCATTAAAACTCTCTAAAGTTTTTAAAAAGCCCGTAAATGAAATTTTTGAATTGGAAAAGGGAGAATAGTTGAATTCATTCTATTTTTAAACTCAAATAAATCATTAGATGACAAGTTAAATTATTGTAACACTAAGGCAATCTTTGACCTATTTTCAAGAGGTAATTTTTACGAAACAAACTGCGGGCACCTTTCAGGAAGTTCCGAGTGAGCGAGGAAATCACCTGAAAGGTCGCAAGTTTGTGAGTAAAATTTGCCGAGTGAAAATCAGTCTTGACTTTTTTGTTTCTTTTTGTGTCAAGACAAAAAGAAAAGGAAAAATAATTAAATTGAAATCTAATTATAAGTTGTTCTCGATACTTTGAAATAAGAATTTCAAAACTCGAACTGACAGTCAGGTTATTTGAATCGAATCGCTTTTACAGGAGAAATCTTCACTATAATCATAGATGGAAGTAACATCGCTAACGTACAAATGACTAATGTCCCCAAGTCAATAGCAAGAATATACCAAAGATCTAGATGAACTGGAACAGTAGCCATAAAATAAGTTTCCTGATTCATTTTAATGAAACCTGTTTGCTGCTGTAATATTCCCAAACCTATTGCTAAAACATTTCCTATAATTAATCCTCGGATAATGTACCAGGATGCATTATAAACAAATATTTTTGAGATAGAGCGATTACTACTTCCCAATGCTTTCATTGTTCCAATCATAGCCGTTCTCTCGAGAATGATGACTAAAAGAGTGGACGACATGTTGATTAAACAAACCAATAGCATCAATAGAATGATGATTTTTACATTGGTATCAAGCAATTCCAACCAATCAAATATTTCAGCATAAACTACAGTAATGGGTTTAGTTTCGAAATCATAGGGAATTACATCCGATAATAACTGATCGGCACGTAATAAATCATCCCAAGAATTAAGTAAAACCTCATAACCTCCTGCAGTGTATTGATAACTTCCACCAGAATTTGTCTGCGTTAAAATAATTTGATCTTCGGAATATTGATAAACAGTTTGAGAGTCATTAGGTGCACTTACCAATGGGAAATCAGGAATTTCATTATAATCCGCGCAACCAATTTTTGAATATTGAATAGAAAATCTCACTGTATCCGGACGAAATTTCTGTGTATATTCTCTACTATCTGCATTCCAAGAATTATCGGTAACTATTAGTTCTATCGTTGTATCTTTTAGAGGAAGAATCACCGAATCTTGAATCGTTCTATTAACTCCATTCCAACGATACATTCGATGTTCAGCTGAACCAGTTACCAAAGAATGTAATGTAAAATCATTATTGCGCCTCTCTCCTATTTTTACAAATCCTTCAACGCCCCAATCGTTTATTTTTTGAATATGATACATATCCACAAATACAAATTGATCATCAAAATCAGATAAACCAGTTTCGTAAATTCCTTTAATGAAAAATTTATGAGGCTTAGGACCATCGGCTACCACCATAAAAAGATAAAGGCTGTCTTCTACTTTTACTTTTAACTTATTGGCAATTCCTTTGGAAACAACAATTTCATTTCGATTTGATTTAACCGTTAAATCAAGAACGGAACCTGATTTAAGGTTTTTCTCGAAGAATGTCCAATCAAAATCTTTGTTCACACCCTTACAAATCACTCCTAAAATTTCATTATCGTTTTTGCGAGTGGTGTCTTCTGTTTTCCGTCTTACTTGTAAAATTGCTGGTTTGATGGCGTAAGGCTGAACATGTTTAACTCCACTCTGAGCCTTTACATCTTGCATCAAAACCGTATCGATATCAACAGGAACAGATTCATAAGAATTGTTGGTTGTGCGATGATTTATTTGAATATGCGAACCAAAGCCAATAACTTTATCCCTGATTTCATATTGGAATCCTCGAACGATGGAAACAGATAAAATCATGACGCAAACACCTAGTGCCACAGAAGCTACCGCAATTCTCGTTATCGGACGAGAAAAACGACTTTTGTTTGCTGAATTTTTCAGCATGCGTTTTGCTATGTATCTTTCGAATCCTGCCACTAAACTTAATGAGTAAGATGCTAAGTTATATAAAGATTAATCATTACCGAAAATTAATTGGTATTTGTATTGCTATTCTGTTTATTTCCTGTGGAAATACAACGGTAGATAATAAAAAAACAGATGCTTCAAATTCCTCTGAAAAGGAAGAAACTA
>CAMBFX010000162.1 GCA_945865695.1 Chryseobacterium gleum
TAACTTAACTTTACCTACAATTTTTTTTAATTTCGGTGATAACTTATAATCTGATTGAGGCTCTTCAACTACACTTTGTAGATAGTTTTCAATTAATTCTGAAAGGCTTCTACCAGTATTTTTTGCATATTTTTTGGCCTTTTCAATGATGTTTTTTTCTACTGTTAGTGTTAATTTGGTGGTCATATACGTATGATTTTTGCAAATATACGTATTTTGGGTAAATTTGTTGCTAGCTTTATTAAAATTATCATAATTGAGTGATACCAAAAAGATTAAAATCTTCATGCGCTTCCCAAAAGGATTTTCGGAGGCGTTTTTCTAATGATTCGAATTCGGTTGGTTGAGGCATTTCGTTGGAAAAGATAATTCAAAAATCAATGAATGGTAAGTATTTCGTGGTAAGTTGGAACGGTTTCAAGAAAATTATATTTTTCATTCTCCACCAAACACACATAATGCTTCTTCCCATTCGTCACTACAATACATTTCGCTTGAAGACTCAAATGATATTTCACTACCTGATCAAATGTTTCTTGTGTAATGTTTACTTCAGGGGCTTTGCATTCTACCACCAAAAGCACTTCCTTCTTCGAATTATAGCAAATGATATCGCATCTACGCTTCAAACCATTGATGGTAATTGATTTTTCTATAGCAATTAACAAGGGTGGATAACCTTTTTCCTCTATTAAATACCTGATAACATGCTGTCTGACCCATTCTTCGGGAGTTAAAACCAAAAATTTCCTTCTAAGAGCATCAAATATTTGCTCCCTTCCGCCTTCCTGCTTAATTTTGAAATGATATAGTGGAAAATTTAATGCTTCCATTCGTATACAAAGATGCATAAACTATGAGAACAAAAAAAGAAATAGTAGATAATTGGTTACCTAGATATACGGGAAAAAAATTAGAAGAATTTGGTAAATATATTTTGCTAACTAACTTCAATGGTTATGTTCATCTATTCGCAAAAATGATGAATGTAGAGGTAAAAGGAATGGATAAAGCAATGCCCAATGCTACAGCTGGAGATATTACCATTATCAATTTCGGAATGGGCTCGGCTAATGCAGCAACCATTATGGATTTACTTACCGCTATCGAGCCAAAAGGAGTTTTGTTTTTAGGAAAATGTGGTGGATTGAAAAAGAAAAATAATATCGGAGATTTAATTTTACCAATAGCCGCTGTTAGAGGAGAAGGAACTAGTAATGATTATTTACATGAATCGGTTCCTGCATTACCTGCTTTCCAATTACAACGAGCCGTGTCTACTTCTATTCGCGAAGCCAATTGTGATTATTGGACAGGTACAGTTTATACCACTAACCGAAGAGTTTGGGAACACGATGAAGAATTCAAAGAACATTTAAGAAAAGTTCGTGTTATGGCAATCGATATGGAAACAGCAACACTTTTTATTGCTGGATTTGCAAATAAAATTCCTACTGGAGCTTTACTTTTAGTGAGTGATCAACCTATGATTCCAGAAGGAGTAAAAACAGAAGCGAGTGATTTGATTGTTACAACAACTTATGTAGAACGTCATATGCAAATTGGTATCGATTCACTCAATGAGTTAATCAATGACGGAAGATCCATCAAACATTTGCGTTTCGAATAATTATGGCCGTTACTTACGCATCCATTCTCAAAGAATTAAAAACGAAGATTTATCATCCAGTTTATTTTTTTACTGGAGAAGAACCGTATTATATCGATTTAGTCACTCAATATGTTGAAGAAAATATATTGGATGAAATGGAAAAAGAATTTAATTTTTCTGTTTTCTATGGATTAGATTCTAATGTGTATGATATTATTGGAGCTTGTAAAAGATTTCCAATGATGTCGGAATTCCAAGTAATAATTATTAAAGAAGCCCAGAACTTAAAGGAAATTGAAAAGTTTGAATCTTATTTAGAAAATCCAGTCAAAAGCACTATTCTAATTTTTAATTTCAAAAAAAAACCAGATGAACGTAAGTCTTTCTTTAAAAAAGTAAAAACTAAATCTGTTTATTTTAATTCAGAGAAAATTAAAGATTACAAATTAGCGGATTGGGTTTTTGAAGCGGGTAGAGAATTAAAAATAAATCTTAACCCAAAAATGGCGCTTAAGTTAGGCGAATATTTAGGAAATGATTTAGCAAAAATAATCAACGAACTGCAGAAGCTTAAAATACGTTATCCCGAAAATCCAGAAATTACAGACGATATTATTTCTGAAAACATAGGTATAAGTAAAGAATTTAATGTTTTTGAATTGCAAAATGCGTTGGGAGAAAAAAATATTTTAATTTCCAATCGCATTGTTAATTATTTTGGCGCGAATGAAAAATCCGTTTCTATTCAACAGTTATTGCCCACTTTGAATTCTTTTTTTTCGAAAATATTCGTTCTTCATTTTTTAAAAGATAAATCAGAAAAATCAGTGGCAAGTGCATTAAGAATTCATCCATTCTTGGTAAAAGATTATGTTAAATATGCCCGAAATTACGACACTCATAAACTCCGACGAATCATTGGATATATTTTGGACGCAGATTTGAGAAGTAAAGGAGTGAATACAACGGGTGAGGCTAATGGGGAAATATTGAAGGAATTAGTTTTTAAAATTTTACATTAAGATTTTGAAGAAACAATTCCTGGTACCTATAAAACCGAACTCAAACCATTTAAGCAATCCAAAGGCACGATTCAATTTACATTTGAGAATCCACTTCCATTGGTAACGAATATGGTGAAGTATAGAGTTCAAGAAAATTTGGATAAAGAAGTGTTGAAAAATGTCAAGAAAAAATTTAAGTCCGAGAAATAGTTGGAAGAGTAATTCATTAAAAAAAATTTTATGTCAGATGAAATGAAAAAATGCCCAATGTGCGAAAGTCCTTATGCTTATTCAAGCGGGGAAGGAAAATATACTTGTCCCGATTGTGCGCACGAATGGAATTTAGCTGATGTTGTGGATGAATTTGCATTGATTGTAAAAGATGCAAACGGAAATATTTTGCAAAATGGAGATTCTGTAATTGTGATGAAAGATTTGCCCGTTAAAGGTTCTAAAAGTTCTATAAAATCGGGAACCAAAGTGAGAAATATTCGTCTCACAGATGGAGATCATAATATCGATTGCAAAATTGAAGGATTTGGAGCAATGGCTTTGAAATCGGAGTTTGTAAAGAAAGTATAGTAAATAAATTGAATACAAAAGATGAGTAATTCTGTTTTCCTATCTGCCGAATGGCGAAAATTGGCCATTGCCAATTATTCTATTTCGCCCGAAATTCTTAGAAAATATATTCCAGCTGGCACTGAATTAGATTTATGGAACAATCAATGCTATGTGAGTTTAGTTGGTTTTATGTTTCTTAATACAAAAGTGAAAGGAATCAAAATTCCCTTTCATGTAAATTTCGAAGAAGTCAATTTACGTTTCTATGTGAAACATTTTCATAATGGAGAATGGAGAAGAGGAGTGGTTTTTATAAAGGAAATTGTACCGAAAAGGATGATTACTTTTGTTGCAAATACACTTTACAAAGAAAAATATCAAACGTTGAAAATGCGTCACGATTGGAAGGATGATGAACGACAATTGACGGTTAAATACGAATGGAAAAAGGATAACTGGTATTCATTTTTCGTGAATTCAGATAACGAAATTCAACCTATTGCCATTGGAAGTGAAGAAGAATTTATCACCGAACATTATTGGGGATATACTCAACTTTCAGATACAAAAACAGCTCAATACCAGGTAAAGCATCCTAGATGGAAAGTTTATCCGGTCGTTAATTATCAAATAAAAGTTGATTTTGCTTCTGTTTATGGTCAAGAATTCGAAAGTTTAAATAATTTGGAACCGGTTTCTGTAATGTTGGCAGAAGGTTCAAAAATACAAGTGATGAAGGGGGAAGTAATTCATACGCTATAATAATTTTAATGTGTAACTACAACATCAAAGTTTATATTTCTTACTTCAAAAAATAACATCCTTCGATACTAAGCGCTAAGAATTGATTACTCCCTTCGTTCGTGAGAAAAGTTCTACTCCGGATGACCAAACTAACATAACTAATCAAACTAACTTAACTAACCAAACTAACTTAACTTTCTTAAATCAAAAAATCAAAAAATGAAATACACACTCTTCGGCCGTTCCGATCTTCGCTTGATATTTTCTTTTGAAACATTAAGAAGTTAAGGTTCATTATGGTTTTCATTAATTCTTTTCTTTGTATTTCCGCTGTGCTCTCTGCGACTCTGCTGTTAAATTTCTTATCTTTACATACAAATCTCAATCTATGAAAGCTATCTTTTTCTTCTATTTTACATTTTTAATTGGTCATTTTACATTCGCCCAATCTCCGCATCTCTCCGCCTCAACTCATCAATACCTCTGGAAACAAAAAAATCTTTATTCCAATTTCAATAAAATTCTTCCAGAATGTGTTTATCGACAAGATGCCAACGGAAGAATTTATCTTTCTACTTTTATTCAGGTTTCGACTACTATCAATGAAACTGATTTAATAAATCTCGATGTGATCATCGGTTCTAAATCAAAAAATATTTGGACAGCTTTCGTTCCCCTCGAAAATGTAAACGCATTTACGCTAATTTCTGGAATAAAGTTTATCGATGTAGATCGTCCTATTGCGTCTTCCATGGATTCAGCTCGAGTGACCACTCGTGTTGATTCTGTTCACGCAGGAATAAATCTTCCGCAAGCTTATACCGGAAATGGAGTAGTAGTTGGAATCATCGATGCTGGTTTTGATTATACACATCCATCTGTTTTTGATACTTCTTATTCTCAATTTCGTTTAAAAAAAGTTTGGGAAACCAAAGGAACAGGTACACCTCCTTCTGCATTTGGCTTCGGAGCAGAGTACGTAGATTCTACTTCTATCTACACTAAAAATTATGATGTGTATACTTTTTCTCATGGAGCACATGTAGCAGGAATAGCCGGCGGATCGGGTTATATCGGTAATCCTTCCATTAATAAAAAATTTAGAGGAATGGCTTATGAAAGTGATTTGGTTTTTGTAGGAATTTATCCTTCACTCAATATGTGGTTGAACACAGGCCTCACCGATTTGATGGACGGAATGAATTATATTTTTGATTATGCCGATTCGCAAGGTAAACCTGCAGTGGCCAATCTCAGTTGGGGAAATCCCATTGGACCGCATGATGGATTATCGTTATTTTCTCAGGGATGTGATAATGCAACAGGCGCTGGAAAAATATTTACTATTTCTGCTGGAAATAATAATGGAAGAAAAGTTCACATTCAAAAAACATTTACTTCAACAGATACCATCGTAAGTACATTTAATAATTTCGCTTCTGGACTTCCGTCTTATACAAATTGGGTGGATGTTTGGGGCGATACTTTACAAGATTTTAAAATACAAGTCAAATTGTATTCAGGTCCAAATGCTGTTGCCACCTCTGCCATTTATTCGCTCGATAATCAAACACACCAATTAGAATTGATTGGAAGTAATGGTGATACTTGTTTTGTAACACTCACCGCTCTTGAAAGTGATATTAATGGAAAATCACATGCGCTTTTAGATATTTACAGTAGAGTAACTGACCGAGTTTTAATTTCTGTCATAGCGAAATCTGGAAAAGTGGATATGTGGCAAGGCTATGTTTTAAACACAACGGGATATTACGGTTCATTTGCAAAAAATGCTTACACGTTTGCCACCGATGGAAATGATGTTATGGCTGCGAGTGATGCCGCATCAACGAATTCAGCTATAGCAGTAGGAGCCTATAATTCCAAAACTTCTTATGTGAATGTTTTAGGAAATAATGTGGGTGCATCAGGCGAAACATTGGGAGATATTTGTTCATTTAGTAGCGAAGGGCCAACAGCCGATGGAAGAACAAAACCAAATATTACAGGTCCAGGTTCTAGAATTGCCTCTTCCATTAGTTCGGTAGATTCCGTTTATTTAGTAGGCGGTTCGAATTATACTATTGTCACGAATAAATTTGTTTCACCGCTCAATGGCATCACTTATTCCTATGCAGCGATTCAAGGAACATCCATGTCTTCTCCTGCAGTTGCGGGTATTGTTGCGTTGATGTTAGAAGCTGATCCAACATTAACACCGATACAAGTTCAAACGTTGATATACAATACAGCCATTCAGGACTCATTTACGGGCGTTTTGCCATTTAATGGTAATAATACCTGGGGATGGGGAAAAATAAACGCCTACGCAGCGATTTATGCCACTTTAAATTTTGCGGGAATTTATCATGGTGTAAATTCAAATTTGAATGCTTTATTGTATCCCAACCCAACGAATGGAAATTATTCAATTGAATTAAATGCCGAAAAAAATGAAACGATAGCTATTTCTTTATTTGATTTGAATGGAAAAATGATTGAATCTATAAAATGGAATGTAATTTTAGGAACAAACACTATTCAACCCAATTGGAAAGATTTGGCTAGCGGAATTTATCTTGTAAAAATTTCAAGTGAAACTGGAGAGATGAATGTGAAGTTGATGGTTAATTGAGTTTTTAAATACTATTTTGATAATTTTTTTTTATCTTGGCTAATGTAAGCCTAGCGAGCTAAGGTGGCTCAGTGGGCGTCAAAAAAGTTGGAGTATAAGTAAGTTATACGTAATAGTTCTCGGTGTTCGTAAACGGAAGGGATGTGGTTAGATTAGATCGGTTGATTATTCGGGGCAATAAAAGTTTTTTTTCTTTCGTCTAAAATCAGCCAAGGAAAATTTTTTGATTTTACTTCTAAAGTCGTGACGGTTATACCGTGCAAAAAGCCTTGTTTTTGTGACGTAGAAACGTCAGCCCGACTTTAGCTT
>CAMBFX010000163.1 GCA_945865695.1 Chryseobacterium gleum
TCAGTAAATAATTCTGAAATTGGACCTGGGTCTTCGAGGTATGCAAATAATCTTGCGCCAATAAATCCAAAAATAGCCGCAATACCTGTTATTGGTCCTGCATGTTGATAAGCATGAAAAGCTTGTTCTTCTTCTTTTGGAGTGGGCAAAACTGTTTTCTTAACTTCTGCATATCTCCAATAGCCCATAATTCCTGCTCCTATAATTCCTGCGATACTATTTCCCTCTGATGAAAAAAGAAAAGTAGGGAAGTCGGCAAAAACTTCGCTATGTAAAAAAGCAAAAACGATTTTATATCCAAGAAAAAATCCAAGAAGCGCATTCAAAAATAAATCGATTGGAGAAATGGGTTTTCCCACTAATACTTTTCGCATTTGAGGATGAAAAATTCCCGCTTTTTCCATGCGTTTTAATTCTGCAATAAAAAGCGAATTACCAGTAATGAATCCGATAGCCACAAAAAAACCAAAGCTTTTAATGGCTTTTAAACCGGTGATGTCAAGACCGAAAACATCGTAAAAAAAATGATATAAACTAGGATACATTAGCCTGCGATTTGTGGTATTAATATTTTTTCAATAGAAATATCCATGATTCCGTTTCCATCAATGGATTTTAGTTGTACTTCTGCCAATTGATTTACTAAGGATTCTTCAAATTTAGTTTTTACTTTCACATAATTAGAAGTAAATCCATTCATAAATCCTTCTTCTTCGTCAGCTTCAAATAAAACGGTTTCGAATTTATTTAATTGTGTTTCATAAAATGCTCGTTTTTTCTTTTCAGAAAGTATATGCAACATTTTGCTTCTTTTATTTCTTATTTCCATTGGAACCACTTCTGTGCTTCGAATAGCAGTAGTATTAGCACGTTCACTATAAGTAAAAACATGTAAGTACGAAACAGGAAGTTCATTCAAAAAATTATAGGTATCCATAAAATCTTCATCTGATTCTCCTGGAAAACCAACAATCACATCTACACCAATGCAGCAATCAGGCATTAATTTTTTTATTTTCAAAACACGATCAGCATATAATTGTCGTTCGTATCTTCTTCTCATTAACTTTAAAATTTTATCAGAACCAGATTGAAGTGGAATATGAAAATGAGGCGCAAATCTTTCGCTTTCTGAAACAAAATCGATTATTTCATCATTCAATAAATTAGGTTCGATAGAGGAGATTCTAAATCTTTCAATTCCTTCAATTTTTTCTAATTCCTTTATTAATTCTAAAAAGTTTTCTTCTGTTCCAGCTCCAAAATCACCAATATTTACTCCCGTTAAAACAATTTCTTTTACTCCCGAATGAGCAACTTCTTGGGCGGTTTTTATCGTAGCAGAAATAGTATTGCTTCTACTAAATCCGCGAGCAAGTGGAATAGTGCAAAATGAACAAAAATAATCACACCCGTCTTGAACTTTTAAAAAAGAACGAGTACGATCACCAATAGAAAAAGAAGGAACAAATTGGTGGGTATGTTTGATTTCTTTATTCTCAATATGCGCTTTTTCTTTTTTCTCGATAGATTCAAGATGTTGAAGGATATTGAATTTTTCGTTCGCACCTAAAACTAAATCTACGCCTTTTATAGCGGCAATTTCTTTTGGTTTTAATTGAGCGTAACAACCAATGATAGCAATAAAAGCATCCGGATTAACTGCAAGCGCTTTTTTGACTAATTGTTTGCATTTTTTATCGGCATTTTCGGTTACAGAACAAGTGTTGATTACGTAAACATCGGGCGAATCATTAAAATCTACTTTGGCAAAACCTGAATTCTCAAAAAATCTTCCAATAGTGGAAGTTTCAGAGAAATTTAATTTACATCCAAGTGTATAAAAGCTAACTTTTTTAAACTGATTCATGAGGGGCAAAGATATATTTTTTTAGCCAATAGCCTATAACCATTGATGAAGTAGACCCTCTATTAAAAATGCAGATTTGAAATTGGTTGATTTTAACTACTTTTAGCAGATGTTAGCAAAGCGAATCATACCCTGTTTGGATATCAAAGATGGAAGAACGGTGAAAGGTGTAAATTTTGAAGGTTTACGAGATGCTGGTGATCCAGTAGAATTAGCAGTTTCGTATATGACACAAGGGGCTGATGAATTGGTATTTTTAGATATCACTGCAACCAATGAAAAGAGAAAAACACTTGCTGATTTAGTTTTAAAAATATCACAAAAATTAGCCATCCCTTTCACGGTAGGTGGCGGTATTTCCTCGGTAGAAGATGTTCGAGTTTTATTAGAAAATGGGGCGGATAAAATTTCTATCAACTCATCAGCAATAAAGAACCCAGAATTGATTAGTGAAATTGCATCCACTTTTGGAAACCAATGTGTGGTAGTTGCAGTTGATGCAAAAGATATCAATGGAAATTGGAAAGTTTTTTTAAATGGAGGGCGTGTCGAAACGAATTATGATTTATTTGATTGGGTAGTGGAGGCTGAAAAACGGGGTGCAGGTGAAATTTTATTTACTTCCATGGATCATGATGGAACTAAAAATGGATTTGCTAATAAAGCACTAGCTGAAATGGCAAATAGTATTAAAATTCCATTAATAGCCTCTGGTGGAGCAGGAAAAATGGATGATTTTGCCAATGTCTTTATAAATGGTAAAGTAGATGCGGCACTTGCTGCCAGTGTGTTTCACTTTGGAGAGATTGGCATATATGAGTTAAAAAAATATCTGAATGAAAAGGGAATAGCTATTCGATTATAATTGAAATCTTATCATTATGGGACACTTATTTTTAATGCGAAACTACTATCTTTACCGTAAATCATGTTAATCCCACAAAAAAATACGCCCCGTTGGGTCATCTTCCTACTCGATTTAGGAATTTGTTTCTTTTCGTTATTATTTGCCTACTTACTTCGTTTTGATTTTGTTTCTTTTCCAATAGAGGAAGAATGGAATGTACTAAAATATTCTCTTCCTGTTTTTTTTATAGTCAGAGCATTGACTTTTTATTACGGAAAAACATTTACTGGAATAATAAGATACA
Organism: Chryseobacterium gleum; assembly: GCA_945865695.1. Taxonomy (GTDB): domain Bacteria; phylum Bacteroidota; class Bacteroidia; order Flavobacteriales_D; family UBA2798; genus CAMBFX01. The sequence continues at coordinate 3,022 of CAMBFX010000163.1, forward strand.
CCAGTACACAAGATAGTAAAAGAATTTTTTTGGTAGTTACCATTGGAAGTTTAATTTTCGCTGCATTAGCTCCCTTACGTTTTTATTTTGTTGATGGTTTTTATTTCCTTCCTGTTTCCATTATTGTAATGGATTATTTATGTACTGTTTTTTTTATGATTACTTCAAGAATCGCTATTAAACTTTTGTATTCAGAACAAAAAAATCCACGTTCTTCCAGAAAGCCTGTTGTGATTTATGGTGCAGGTGAAATGGGATTGATTACTAAAAGAACATTAGATAGTGATGCTGCCTCAAGTATTCGAGTAATTGCATTTTTTGATGATAATATATCAAAGCAAGGTAAGGCAATGGAAGGAATTCCAATTTTACATCCTTTGAAGTCTGAAAGTTTTTTGAAGGAAAAAAATGTTCAATCGGTTATTGTGGCGATGATGAATCCAGATCCAGATCAGAAAAGAAAGTTAGTTAATGAATGTTTGCGATTAAATATTGAAGTTTTAACAGTTCCACCGATTCAAAACTGGATAAATGGTGGATTTAATCTTAAACAGATTCGCAAAGTAAAAATCGAAGATTTATTAGGAAGAAAGACGATTCAACTAGGAGAAGAAAATATTCGAAATGATATTTCAGGAAAAATTATTTTAGTGACTGGAGCGGCTGGTTCTATCGGAAGTGAAATTTCTCGACAATTATGTTCCTTTCAACCTAAAAAAATATATTTATTAGACCAAGCCGAATCACCTTTGTATGAATTGGAGACAGAATTGAAATCAAAAGGTTTTGGTAATCTGACTGAAGCTGTAATTGCAGATATTACCAATGAGGAAAGGATACGAAATGTATTTAGCGCATTTCAACCCAATGTTGTATTTCATGCTGCGGCCTATAAACATGTGCCTATGATGGAGGTTAATCCTTCAGAAGCAATCAATACAAATGTTAAAGGCACAAAAATTTTAGCAGATTTATCAATAGAATTTGGTGTGGAGAAATTTGTGATGATAAGCACTGATAAAGCAGTTAACCCTACCAATGTGATGGGGGCAAGTAAGCGTTTAGCGGAAAAATATGTAGGCGCAAAAAATACTGAACGGAAAACTAAATTTGTTTGTACTCGTTTTGGAAATGTTTTGGGTTCAAATGGTTCAGTGATTCCATTATTTAGAAAGCAGATTGAGAATGGTGGTCCAATAACTGTGACTCATCCAGAAGTGACTCGTTTTTTTATGACTATTCCCGAAGCATGTCGATTAGTATTAGAAGCAGGAACAATGGGGAATGGTGGAGAAATTTATTTGTTTGACATGGGTGAGAGTATTAAGATAGTTGATCTTGCAAAAAATATGATTTTATTAAGTGGATTGGAGCTTGACAAGGATATCAAAATTGAATTTACAGGATTAAGACCTGGAGAAAAATTATACGAAGAACTTTTGACTTCTGGTGAAAAACTTTTGCCTACCCATCATCCGCAAATTATGATCACTCGTGATGAGCCAGAAAATCATACAGAATTATTTAATAAAGTTGCTGAATTGATTTCACTTTTTGGAAAGCAAAATAATGTTGAAATGGTCAAAAAGTTGAAAGGATTGATACCTGAATATATTTCCAATAATTCAGAATTTGAAAAATTAGATAAATTATGATTTACAACGAAGAAGAAAAATTAAAAAGTGATATTCAAACTTTTTTAGGCGGTTTAGAAACCAATTCTATAAAGTTTGAGTTTATTCCTAATGAAAATAAAGTTCAATTAAATTTGATGACACTTAATCCTCGTCACCATCAATCATTTTTGTTTCATGCCGTTGTTGGTTATGATAGTGTTGATGCACTAAAAAGAATGTTGGATTATGTGAAACAATACAAAGTAAGTGAGTCGTCTTTTACCATTCAATGGAGTGAAAAGGATAGCAATGAGTTAATCACCTCTTATTTTAGAGCAAGAAATTTGCCTGAGGCCATTGATAAATTTTTGTTTGGTAGAGATGTGAATTCGCTTATTATTTTTAGTGTCGTTTTAAATCCATTGTCTTAAATGAAAATAAAATCTGTACTTTCTTCTCCCGAAATTCGTTTTGCTGATATTGATGTGATGGGACATGTGAATAATGCGGTTTATTTAAATTATTTTGAGCAAGCCCGAATGAAATGGTTTGAAACTTTTGCTGGAAAAGAATGGGATTGGAATACGTTCGGTATTTTATTAGCAAGAAATGAAATCAATTATCGTCAGCCTGTTTTGTTATATGATGAATTACAAATCGAAACTTGGTGCAGTAAAATTGGAAATAAAAGTTTAGAAGTTTGTTATGAGGTTTTTATTAAAAAAGAGGAGAATAAAATTATTAAGGCTGATGGATTGTCAGTTTTGGTCTGTTTTGATTATCATAAGAAAACGACTATTAATGTGCCAGATCATTGGAGAAAAATGTTGGAAGGATAACAAATAATAATCAAATCTATACGGTTGATAAATGATCTTATAGTCATTTAGCAAAAAGAAAAATATTTGAAGTAAAAAAAAGAATGGAGAATCAAAAATACACCAAATCAGTTGCCATCACCATGGTCATTGCAAATATGATTGGAACCGGAGTTTTTACTTCCATCGGATTTCAATTATTACCTTATCCAGATGGAATTCCTGATCCATTTGCTATACTTTCTGTTTGGTTATTAGGAGGCTTGATTGCTTTATGCGGTGCAGTGGCATATGCAGAAATTGCTACCTCATTAAAAGAATCTGGAGGGGAATATTTATTTCTTTCCAAGATTTATCATCCAGCATTAGGATTTACGAGTGGATGGATTTCTTTATTTGCAGGTTTTGGTGCTCCTATTGCAGTTGCAGCAATGGCAATTGGAACATATTCTGCCCCAGTACTCGGAATTGATACTTCAATTATTTATTTTATTGGAGATTTTGAAATTCATCAATATAAATTGGTTTCTATTTTATGTGTCATCGTTGTTTCTGCAGTGCATATGATTGGCGTAAAAACAGGGGGAATTGTTCAAAATATTTTGACCGGCATAAAATTGAGCCTAATCGTATTTTTCTGTTTGATGCCATTCATTTTCTCAGGTTACGAACCAAGTGGAGTTAGTTTTGTTCCTTCGTCTAATTCTTGGGATATGATTTTCAGTTTACCATTTGCAGGTGCATTGGTTTATGTCATGTACGCTTATTCCGGATGGAACGCTTCTGCTTATATTGCAGGGAATATGGAAAATCCTAAAAGAAATTTACCACTTTCTTTATTTGTTGGAACCACTGTAGTGATGATTTGTTATGTCTTACTGAATGCCGTCTTTCTTTATACAACTCCAATCGGTTCAATGGTTGGAAATAAAGAAATAGGAAATATAGTTTCCAATCATGTTTTAGGAATTGAATGGGGATATTTCTTTGCGGCAATTTTTAGTTTAGCTTTATTATCAACCATGAGTGCTATGGTGATTGCAGGCCCGAGAGTAACTGAAAAAATGGGTATCGATTATACTTTCTTTTCATGGTTAACAAGAAAAGGAAAAGGTGGTACACCGATTTTTGCAATTATTCTTCAAGCTGTATTTTCAATTATTATGATTGTTGTTGCCTCATTTGAAGCAATGATTCAATACATCGGAATTACACTTTTAATTTTCTCTATGCTTACAGTTATTGGTGTTTTCATTCTTCGCTATCGTCATCCTGAAATGGAACGTCCTGTAAAAGCTTGGGGATATCCTATTACTCCAGCTATTTTTGTAATTGCCACCTGCTGGATGATTGTGTTTTTTGCAATGGCAGATCCGTATAAATTAGTTTATTCTCTTCT
>CAMBFX010000164.1 GCA_945865695.1 Chryseobacterium gleum
TCTGCTTTCAGAGAGGAAATCGACTCAATTCTTCGAATTCCTGCTGCTACTGCACTTTCTGAAACAATTTTAAAATGTCCAATTTCTCCTGTGGCTTTGATATGAATTCCTCCGCATAATTCTACAGATGAACCAAACTTAATCACACGTACTGTTTCTCCATATTTCTCTCCGAACAATGCCATCGCTCCCATTTTTTTTGCTTCTTCGATGGGTGTATTTCGTTTTTCTTCCAATTGTAAATTCTGACGAATTTTTTCATTCACCATTTTTTCTACTTTATCTAATTCCTCTTCTGTCATTTTTGAAAAATGCGAAAAGTCGAAACGCAAATGATCTTGATTTACCAATGAACCTTTTTGTTCCACATGCGTTCCTAAAACTGTACGTAAGGCTTCGTGCAATAAATGTGTGGCAGAGTGATTGCAAGCGGTCAATTGACGTTTATTTTTATTCACCACAGCATTAAAAACAGAATCAAAATTTTCTGGCAACTTATCTGCAAAATGAATAACTAGATTATTTTCTTTTTTTGTATCGGTAATAAATACTTTTTCATTGGGAGATTCGATATGACCTGTATCGCCCACTTGTCCTCCGCCCTCGGGATAAAAAGGTGTTTGATTAAAAACTAATTGAAATTGTTCTTTCCCTTTTGCTTTTACTTTTCTGTATTTTGCAATTTTCACAGGAGATTCTAAATAATCGTATCCAAGAAAATCACATTTATCTAATTTAATCAGCTCCACCCAATCTTCTGTTTCAATTACTGCCGCCTGACGTGAACGTGTTTTTTGTTTTTCTAATTCAGCTTTGAATCCTTCTTCATCAATTTCTAATTCATATCCACGAGCAATCAATGAAGTTAAATCATCTGGGAAGCCAAATGTATCATACAATTCAAAAACCACAGTTCCTGCAACAATTTTCTGTTTTTTCTGATTGAGATCTATACAAACCTGATCTATCTTTTTTAATCCTAATTCTAAAGTTTTGAAAAAAGATTGTTCTTCTTCACGAATTACTTTTTCAATCAATAATTTTTGCGCTTCCAATTCTGGAAAAGCATCACCCATTTGATGTGCCAAAATCGGAACCAAACGATGCATGAATGGATCTTTCAATCCCAATGATTGATAACCATAGCGAACCGCTCTTCTTAAAATTCTACGAATAACATAACCTGCTCCTGTATTGGAGGGAAGTTGTCCATCAGCAATAGAAAAAGATATTGCACGGATATGATCGGCAATAACACGCATACCGATATTGATGATTTCTGCTTGCTTATGATGATCGTTAGATTTGTATTTTAATCCCGATAATTTTTCGATTTTCTCAATAAGTGGAGTAAATACATCGGTATCGTAATTTGATTGTTTTTCTTGAAGAACTACACATAATCTTTCAAATCCCATTCCGGTGTCCACATGCTGAGCTGGTAATTTCTCCAATGAACCATCGGCTTTACGATTAAATTCCATGAAAACATTATTCCAAATTTCAATCACTTGAGGATGCGAAGCGTTTACCAATTCTTTTCCATCTTGTTTTTTCTTCTCTTCTTCTGTACGAATATCTACGTGAATTTCGGAACATGGACCGCAAGGACCGGTATCACCCATTTCCCAGAAATTATCTTTTTTATTTCCGCGAATGATTCTGTCTTCAGAAATATATTTTTTCCATTCGTTATAGGCTTCCTGATCGAAAGCGAGATTTTCTTTTTCGTAACCTTCAAAAACAGTAACGTATATTTTTGATTTATCAATTTTGTAAACTTCAGTTAATAATTCCCAACTCCATTGAATCGCTTCTTTCTTGAAATAATCTCCGAAACTCCAATTGCCCAACATTTCGAACATCGTATGATGGTAGGTATCTACTCCCACTTCTTCCAAATCATTATGCTTACCTGAAACGCGCAAACATTTTTGTGTATCTGCGATGCGCGGATATTTTATAGGAGAATTTCCCAAGAAAAGATCTTTGAATTGATTCATACCTGCATTGGTAAACATCAATGTGGGGTCATTCTTAATCACCATGGGTGCAGAAGGAACAATTTCGTGTTGTTTCGATTTAAAATAGTCGAGAAACGTTTGTCGTATTTCTTTTGATGTCATTTCTATTTTTGTTTATTCGTTTACAATGAAGTGATGCGAGCAACGAACGTCTGCTTCATTGTTAAAATTTCCTAAATAAGACCATTATCAATCGTATTAAGACTTGCAAATTTAATGGATTTGACTAAATTAGCATCCCCTTATTGAAAAATAAGAATGAGTAAAGCAAAATATAAATATAATCCTCACACACTTAACTACGAAACTGTTGAGACGTCATGGAAAGACAGCGTAAAAGCGGCTCTTCCTTGGTTTGCTGGTGGAATTGTATTTGCTACCATTGTGGTAATATTCGCCTTTTCATTCATAAAATCACCCAAAGAAAGAGCGCAAAGACGTGAAATAGAGGAATGGAAGTACCAATATCAGTTGATTAATGAGCGAATGTTAGAAATGGAATTAGTTCTCAACGACATTCAAAAAAGGGATGATAATTTGTATCGAGTAATTTTAGAAGCAAAGCCCTATCCCAATAATAAACGAGAAATGGGAACCGGTGGAAGTAATCGTTATAAAGATTTAGAAGGATTTGAAAATAGTGAACTAATCATTTCTACTCGAAAAAAACTAGATCGTATTTCAAAGAAGATGTACGGGCAAACGAAATCTTTTGATGAAGTAAAAAAATTAGCGAAAAGAAAAGAGGAAATGTTGCATTATATCCCCGCTATTATGCCTGTTGCCAATAAAGATTTAACTGCTGGTGTTGGTGGTTATGGTTGGAGAATAGATCCAATTTATAGAACTCGTGCCATGCATACCGGTATGGATTTTCCAAGTAAAACTGGAAGACCCGTTTATGCTACTGGAGATGGTGTAGTAGAAAATGTAGAATCTAATTTTTGGGGATACGGGAATATTGTTTTAATCAGTCATGGTTTTGGTTATAAAACGATGTATGCGCATTTGAGTGAATTCAAATCTAAAATCGGACAGAAAGTGAAACGCGGAGAAGTCATAGGTTTAATCGGTAGCACTGGAAAATCTACTGGGCCACATTTACATTATGAAGTAATTAAAAATGGAGAGAAGGTAAATCCAGTTAATTACTATTTCAATGACTTGAAACCTGCAGAATACGAAGAAATGCTGAAGGCCTCAGGTGGCGGAAGTGCTTCTTTTGATTAAAGGAAGCCAATAAGCGAATAAGTGAATGAGCCAATCAGAGCAATGTCCAATCTGATTAGGAGAAAGCCAATAAGTGAGTGAGTAAATAAGCCAATCAGGAAGTTCTTTTAATTAACTACATTCATTTTCTTAGATTTAAGCTCCAAATCCACACAACAACTTATTCACTCATTCGCTAACTGGCTTATTCGCTTTTTCCCTATATTTGACCATGCCTTATAAGGAAAGGGAAATTCAAAAATTATATTACTCCATTGGAGAAGTGTCAGCCATGTTTGGTGTGAATACTTCTTTGATTCGTTTTTGGGAAAAGGAATTTGATATCATCAAGCCTAGTAAAAACAAAAAAGGTAACCGTCTTTTTTCGCCTGAAGATTTAGAGAATTTCAAGAAAATTTTCATTTTAGTGAAAGGTGAGGGACATACTCTTCAAGGCGCGAAAGAAAAATTAAAGAATTGGAAAGACGAAGAACATTTCGTTGAGAAGGCACATCAAACCGATGAAAAGTCGGCAACCAAAGAATTAAAATCCGAAGAGATAAAAGAAATTGTTATTCGATTGAGAATTGTAAAGGATGAACTATTGAGTTTGTCGGAGAGAATAAAATAGCCATTGGCTTCAGCCAACGGAATAAAAAATAGGCAGCGCGAATTGGCTTTAGCCAAACAATATCATTCAAAAAAATTGGCTTAAGCCAACGTTTAAAAAGAAAAATCTATTCGGCTAAAGCCGTTAAAATGCGTTCGTGCATTATTTCCTTTGGCTGAAGCCAAAGGCTCATAACAAAAAATACAATTCGGCTAAAGCCGTTAAACACATTTTACACTAAATCCGCTGGCTGAAGCCAACGGCAAATTATCTAAACAAAATCATTAAAAAAAATTGGCTCAAGCCAACAATTAAAAAGATAAAACCAATTCGGCTAAAGCCGTGAATTAGATTGTACATTAAATCCGTTGGCTGAAGCCAACGGCTAATTCTGAAAATACATTCTTGCATTTTTATCCGCTGGCTGAAGCCAACGGCTTAATCAAAAATAATTCTTATTGATTAAATAATTCTTCACATAATCAGTTACACCTTCTTCTAATGAATGAAAAGGAATTTCATAACCAATATCTTTCATTTTTTTCATATTCGCCTCTGTGAAATATTGGTATTTATCTCGAATATCTAATGGAGTATCGATAAAATCAAAATTCGATGATTTATCCAAAGCTTTGAATGTTGCTTTCACTAAATCTAAAAATGTTCGTGCCTTTCCAGAACCTAAATTATAAATTCCATTATCTTTTCGATGATGCATTAAAAAATAACAAACATTCACCACATCTTTTACATAGACAAAATCACGCAATTGTTCACCATCTTTGTAATTGGAATGATGTGAACGAAATAATTTCACGGCACCTTTTTCTTGAATCTGATTAAATGAATGAAGAATCACTGAAGCCATTCTTCCCTTATGATATTCATTGGGGCCATAGACGTTAAAAAATTTCAATCCCGCCCAGAAATAAGGTTTTTTCTCTTGCTTCAAAGCCCATTTATCAAATTCATTTTTGCTGATTCCGTATGGATTGAGCGGTTGAAGTTTTTCACTGAGAGAATGTTCGTCATCGTATCCAAATTCTCCACCACCATAAGTTGCGGCCGAAGAAGCATATACCAAGGGTAAACCATACTTCACACATTTCTCCCAAACCATTTTGGAATAATCGAGATTCAATTCGTTCAAAAGTTCGGTATTAAACTCGGTTGTATCAGTGCGGGCACCTAAATGAAAAATAAATTGTACTAGTTTTTCATTTTCATCCAACCATTTAGAAAAATGTGAACGTTCTACTTTTTGTGAAAACCTTTTTCCTTCGAGATTATGATCTTTTTCGTGTTTAGAGAAATCATCCACCACCACAATATCATAGAAACCTTCTTGGTTGAGTTTACCCACCAAACAACTTCCAATAAAACCAGCAGCGCCCGTAACGATGATCATGGGACAAAGATAAAGAAAATTGCCTTTGGCAATTTAGAACTTTGACACAGATGACACAGATGGCACAGATAAAGAATAATTTAACTGATAATCTTTGATAAATTTCTTAATAATTTTAGTTAATCTTCTGCTTACTCGATTCAATTGGAAGAAAATCAATGAGTATTAATTCGACTTTTGGTATTTCATCTGTGAAATCTGTGTCTTCTGTGTCAAAAAAGAAAATCGCGAAGCGATAAAATCCTAAATTTGTGAAATGAAAGTCATAATCGTAGTCGCCATTGCTCAAAATAATGCCATCGGAAAAGACAATAATCTGCTCTGGCATTTACCTGCTGATATGAAATTCTTCAAAGAACAAACCTCAGGAAATATCATCATCACTGGTAGAAAAAATTACGAATCTATTCCCGAAAAATTCAGACCCTTACCCAACAGAACAAATATTGTGGTGACTAGAGATAAAAATTATTTGGCTACTGGAGCGATGGTGGTAAATAGTTTGGAAGAGGCGATGGAGAAAGCAAAAAATTCGGGAGCAGAAAAATGCTTTATCATTGGTGGTGGACAGATTTATAAAGAATGTTTAGAGAAAAATTTGGTGGATGAAATGCTGATTACACATGTAGAGGTAGCCCTTGAGGCAGATACTTATTTTCCAGAAATTGATTCTACTAACTGGGAAAAAGAATTAATCTTGAATTTAAAATCTGATGAAAAAAATATTTTCCCAATGGCGATTTACAGATATTTCAGAAAAAATCGTTAACTTCAACTAATGTATTCCACTTTAAACCTTGAACTTTAAACCATAAATTTCATGAAACCACTCTTCGCCTTCGCTCTCGTTCTCGCTCTGTTCAATTCTTCCTGTCGTAAATCCGTTCGTGATGAAGACCGTGATACAAAAGCTGCGCAAGATTTTGCTTTAGCTGATATTGCGTTTAACGATGTTTCCAATTTGCTCACCGAAGTAATGGAAAATGAAAGCGGATTGCGTGCAACTAATTTGAATTTAGGTTGCGCTACTGTTACTGTAGATACTTTAGCTTTCCCAATGACCGTTACCATCGATTTTGGAACTAACAATTGTTTGGGTGGTGATGGAAGAAACAGACGTGGAATAATCAACGCCACTTTTACTGGAAAATACAGAGATTCACTTTCTGTTATTACTATTACTCCGAGTAATTATTATTTAAATGATTATAAAATTGAAGGCACAAAAGTGGTAACGAATAAAGGTCATAATTCTGACGGAAATTTATGGTACACGGTTGTTATTACCAATGCAATGATAACTGCTGTAGATGGAACATGGAATATTACGTTTGATAGCAATCGTGCTAGAGAATGGATAGATGGAGAATCTACAGCCATTTTATCAGATGATATTTATGAAATTTCGGGAACCATGGATGGCGTAAGCAGAACAGGAAATCATTTTGTAGCATCTACAACAACTCCTGTGCGAATAGAATTAAGTTGCGCTTGGATGGTGAGTGG
>CAMBFX010000165.1 GCA_945865695.1 Chryseobacterium gleum
AATCCTCCCTTGTAATTATTCAAAGGAATCCAAAGGGTAGAATTTATAGAGGATGGTGAAAATGAAAAAGCCGTATTTAAAAAAATAGCGAGATGCGGAGTAATTTTTCCATTTTGAATAAGGGTAGAAAGTAATTGTAAATCCATTTAACTATGATCACAAAATATTATTGCCTTTTCCGTTTAGTCTTAAACTATTCATTTATTCACATCGATAATGAGAAAAGTTTACATTTTTCACTTCGTTCAAGAAATAGTTAATCACTTTTCATTTAACATTATTCTCACCTCATAATCTTCCTGCTATTTAACCAAGCTCTATACTCATTTGCATAATCATTATGCTGCGAAAGTGTTTTAGCAAAATTATGTCCCTTCCTATTATCGGGCTTGGCACACATGAAAACGTAATCATGATCTTCATAATCTAAAACTGCATCGAGATATGAAATTTCAGGCATATTGATAGGTCCAGGAGGAAGTCCTTTGTATTTGTAAGTATTGTAAGGAGATTCAACTTCTAAATCTTTGTACAATAACCTGCGAATGGTTGGATCTCCCAATGCAAATTTTACGGTAGGATCTGATTGCAATAACATTCCTTCCTTAATTCGATTAATATACAATCCAGCAATGCGTTTCAACTCTGTAGGATTATTGGGATTATCAAATTCTCCTTTTACAATGCTCGCCATAATATACACTTGTGATTGGGATAAACCAGTGCGTGCTAGTTTACTTCCTCTGCCTGATCCTGTTTTTCCCCAGAACTTTTTGTATTCATCGGCCATTCGTTGAACAAATTCTTCAGGAGAGGTATCCCATTCTACATTGTATGTATTGGCCAAAAACATCGTAATAAAAGTATTTTTATTGAATCCATATTTCTGAATAGTTTTTTCATTTTGCATGAAAGCTAAAATAGAAGCAGAATCCGATTCGATGGTTTTACTTACTCTTCCTGCCATTTCAGGCAGCGTACGGCAATTATTGAAGGTAATACGCACCTCCATTTCATTTCCAACTCTAAGATGATTAATTAAATCATTGTTGGTCCAACCATTTTTCAATTGGTATTTTCCTGGACGAACTTTTTTATCGGTAAATTTCTTTTGATCGGCCAACCATAAAAAATCTTCCTTGCTATTGATAATTCCTTCGTAAAGTAATTTTTCTGCTAAGCCATTCAAATCATATCCGGTAGGAATATAAAAATAACCTTCGCCTTCAACAGTAATTTTGTTTCCGTATATTTTTTGGTAATAGGTATAACCAAAATACCCTCCTACCGAGAGAATAACTAATGTAATAATTAAAAATATTCTCGACTTTCGCATTATTAATAAATCAATTGATACATATGTTCGTCATAAAATTTATTTTCTCTTTTATGCCAAGATTTTTTGGTTCCGCATTTCACAAAACCTAATCCTTCAAAAAGCTGGATACTTGCCTTATTCTCCTCTGTAATATTGCAAAAAAGTTGATTCAACATCAAAATTTCTTTTCCATATTGAACCAATAATTCTAAGGCCAATTTTCCAAATCCTTTGCCGCGATTTTCTTCTCCGGCAATGAGAATTCCCACTCCAGCACGTTGGTGGATTGGATCAAAATCAAAAAGGTCAATAAAACCAATCGCTTTATTTGATTCTTTAGAAACAATAACAAAACGGTATTGTTTTTCGGCAAAAATATCTTGAACAGAATTGGCGTAATTTACCAACGTATTTCGATTAAACGGAATATAAGTAGAAGTAAAAGGCCAAACCGAAACATCATTTTCCCAATCAAAAAGAAGGTTGATGTCTTCCGGCTCTAAGGCACGAAGTAAAACTTTTTCGTTTTCTAATTTCTTCATGCGTGTTGCTTAATATTTAATTGATCAATACAAAAACGAATATCGTTTCTATTATATATTGGAAAAAGAAAAGAATTATCAATCAACTTTGGCTCTAAATTCAATTGAAATACACCCTTTAAATTTCTATTTTTCTCCAACTCTACAATCAATTCATAAACAAATTCACTTTCATGAATTAATCCATAAGCTCGATTCAATAAATCAATAATGGGAAATAAACAAGATTTTTCAGGTTTGTCTAATCGCCCGTAATGATTAAAAATATCGGCAATCGCTTCTGATGAAAATTTTATTTTTGAAATCTCCAAAATCAAACAAGGGATTTTTTTTACTTGACTATTTTTTAAAACGGATTGAAAATCTACTGCTGTTTTTACTCCAGCAACAGAAACCGAAAAATAATTTCCATCTACCACTAATGAAATATGAGGTGGAATTTGATCCGTATTTTGAATAAGAATAAACGAACGCTCATTCGTATTATTTTCAAATGGATGAATATTTTGTATTTTCAATTCAGACATGAAATTCTCCTTTAAAAACAAATTTTACAGTCCCAGAAAGATAAATATCTGAAAAAATTTCACCTAATTTTTTAAAACTAACGTTTAAAATTCCTCCTGGAGTTTCTACTTTTATTGGGGAATTTAAATGATCTTTCAAAGCTGCACTCAAGGCAGCAGCAGTAACTCCCGATCCGCATGAAAGTGTTTCATTCTCCACACCTCTTTCATAAGTTCTTACTTTGATAGATTGATCTAATTTCTCTACAAAATTCACATTGGTTCCGCCAGGCATAAAAGCATCCGAATAACGAATAGCACTTCCTTCTTCCATCACATCGGCTAATTCAATTTCTTTCACAAATTTGATATAATGAGGAGAACCTGTATTCAAAAAATAATCCTCCCCAATTTTTCTACATTCTTTTAAATCATTGATACTAATACTCACTTCTCCATTTTCAATTCTACCAATATGATTTCCATCGATAGCTTCAAAAGAATATTCTGATTTAGAAAACATCTGTTGATCATTCACAAATTGAACTGCACAACGACTTCCGTTCCCGCAAAAGCTTTTACTTCCATCCGGATTATAAAAAATCATGGTAAAATCTAAAGTGGAATGCTTACGAATCAAAATCAACCCATCAGAGCCAACTCCAAATTTACGATCACAAATTTTTTGAATCAGCGAAATATTATTTAAATCAAAAGTTTCCTTACGATCATCTATTACGACAAAATCGTTACCAGTTCCTTGATATTTATGAAATTCAATTTTATTCAATTTAAAAGCCTTAGTATCTCAAAAGGAAGAATTCGAGATAATTATTTCAAACGAGCAATTACCGCTTGATCGTTAAATTTTTTCAGATTTTTAAATTCTGAAGTTTTTTCCAATCGATAATAGGTGCTTCCTGATTGTAAAAGTACGTAATCATTCAAATCAAAAAGCAAAATATCTGAATCGGCATCGATTCCAAAAACCACTAATTTGTTCTTTCCTAATTTATATCCTTTATAATGAATGGGTGATTGCCAAATTTCCACTTCAATTGAACTCGGGCGATTGCCCATTTTAACATTATTTATCTTATTTAATAATGAGTCTTCTGGTGAAACTTTATCAGGTTTGATGTAATTAACTTTTACTTTCAATGACTCAATCAATTGATCGCGATTAATATTTACATCACTATTAGTGTTTTTGGCCAGTAAACTATCATAAACAGTTGAATTCTCTTCGATATTTCGATAATAATCACTTGACGTATCACCTTTAATTCTAATTGGTAATTTTTTATCAATATACAAGGAAGTAGATTCTACAGGACTCAATTTAGTCTCCTTTCTCTCCATCGTTTTTTCAGAATCTGTATTCGATTTTACCGCTTGCTTTTGAACGGCTGAGGGCTGGTTAAAAAATTGATTCATAACAAGAGCTACTACTCCGCCTCCAGCAATAATTCCTGCACTAAACATTAGAAAAACTCGTCCTTTTGTCATGTTGATTTTAACAATTTTTTACAGTTCAAATTAACAACAATTAACACCCTTATCAGTAACAAAAAATAGTCTTTTTCGTTTTTTTATCAACCGGCAAAAACATCGATTTTGTCAATAAACTACAAAAAAAATAAAAAAATGAACGCAACAAACTTAATCGGAACAGTAGCCCTAGGATGCCTAGGTGGATTTGGAGGTTTTTTTATTGCCAACCACTATTTAACTGAACCACCAAAAGCTTTTATAGTTGAAAAAGAAAATGGGTCTAAATCGAATGCCCGACAGGTTAATTTGGATGGAACAATACCAATGGTTCCTGCTGATTTTACTGTTGCGGCCGAATCAAGTATTCATTCGGTGGTGCATATTGGATCTACTTTTAAATCACAACAACCATTAACCAACGACCCAATTTACAATTACTTTTTTAGAGGTACTCCACAAGAACAAAAAGCAACAGGATCGGGTGTAATTATTAGTGAAGACGGTTATATTGTAACCAATAATCACGTGATTGCCGATGCATCGAAAATTGAAGTAACCTTAAATAATAAGAAAACCTATTCTGCAAAATTGGTAGGAACAGATCCAGGAACAGATATCGCTGTTTTAAAAATCGAAGAAACAGATTTACCTGCTATCATTTTAGGTAATTCTGAAGAAGTGAAAATAGGAGAATGGGTTTTGGCCGTTGGAAATCCTTTTAATCTAACGTCAACCGTAACAGCAGGAATTGTGAGTGCAAAATCTAGAAATATTAATATCTTGCAAGGAAACGCCACGGATAAAGTTTTTCCCATTGAATCATTTATTCAAACCGATGCAGCAGTAAATCCTGGAAACAGTGGCGGTGCTTTAGTCAATACTCAAGGAGAATTAATTGGAATTAATACTGCTATTGCCTCAAATACGGGTTCTTATTCTGGTTACTCCTTTGCTGTGCCTGTGAATTTAGTTAAAAAGGTAACCGCAGATTTAATGCAATTTGGAACGGTTCAACGAGCATTTCTAGGCGTAAATATTCGAGAAATGGACCAAGCTTTGGCTAATGAATTGAACATTGACCAAACCAATGGAGTTTATGTGGCTGGTGTTGTTGAAGGTGGAGCGGCAGATGAGGCCAACATCAAAACAGGTGATATCATTGTTGGAATTGAAGGAATTGATATCAATACGTCGCCTGAATTATTAGAAAATATTGGGCAATATCGTCCAGGTGAAAAGGTGAATATCCGTTTAATTCGAGAAGGAAGTGAAATTCTTATTCCTGTTGAATTAAAAAATTCAGAAGGCACAACCGCTTCTGTAAAAAAGAATACAGTTGAACTAAAATCAGCCTTAGGCGCTACGTTCCGTGAAGCCACTGCGGAAGAGTGCTCAAAATTGAAGATAAAATCAGGAGTAAAAGTGACGAGTATCACTATTGGAAAATTATATCAATCAGGAATTAAAAAAGGATTTATTATTACCAAAATCGATAATGAAAGTATTGCTAGCGTTGATAAAATGATCGAATTACTTGAAGAAAAAGAAGGTGGCGTTTTGATTGAAGGAATTAATCCCAATGGAACGAAAGCCTACTATGGATTTGGTTTATAGACAAAAAACAGGGGCTTATGATACAAGCCCTTTTTTATTTCGAAAAAGAAATTAATTAACTTGTGTTTAAAGTTGTATTAATCTACCTTTGCGGTCCCTTAAAAGGGTTGCTCGATTATATTATCATATCACTCTGAAAAACAAAATTATACAATGAGACAGTTAAAAATCACCAAATCCATTACCAATCGTGAGAGCCAGTCTTTAGACAAATACCTGCAGGAAATTGGTAAGGAGGAGCTGATCACGGCCGACATGGAAGTGGAATTAGCGCGTAGAATTAAACAAGGCGATCAATGGGCATTAGAAAAATTAACGAAAGCAAACTTACGTTTCGTTGTTTCTGTTGCTAAACAATATCAGAATCAAGGTTTGACCCTTCCCGATTTGATTAATGAAGGAAATTTAGGTTTGATCAAGGCGGCTCAGCGTTTTGATGAAACACGTGGTTTTAAATTCATTTCCTATGCAGTTTGGTGGATTCGTCAATCTATCCTTCAAGCATTAGCTGAACAATCTCGTATTGTTCGTTTGCCTTTGAACCAAGTTGGCTCATTGAACAAAATCAATAAAGCATTTTCAAAATTGGAACAGGAATTTGAACGTCCGCCTTCCGCAATAGAATTAGCAACAGTTTTAGATATTCCAGAAGATAAAATTGCCGATACCATGAGAGTTTCTGGCCGCCACGTGTCGGTGGATGCTCCATTCGTTGACGGAGAAGATAATTCATTGTTGGATGTATTGGTAAACTCTGATTCTCCAAAGGCAGATTTCAATTTGATGAACGAATCTTTACAGAGAGAAATCGAACGTTCACTTTCTACGTTAACAGAAAGAGAAAGAGATGTAATTAAATTATTTTTCGGAATTGGTTTAAATCATGGTTTAACACTAGAAGAAATCGGAGCGAAATTCGATTTAACTCGCGAGCGTGTTCGTCAGATTAAAGAAAAAGCAATTCGTAGATTACGTCATACGTCACGTAGTAAATTATTAAAAGCATATTTAGGTTGATCCACACAAACAACTCAAAATAAATGTCAACACCGGTAATGAAT
>CAMBFX010000166.1 GCA_945865695.1 Chryseobacterium gleum
ATTTCAATATCTTCTTTTCTTGAAAATTGATGCGGAATAGAAATGGGATCTAGTTCAATGAAATCTTTACGCTCGAATAATTTTGCTTTTTCTTCGAGGAAATCAAATAAATCCTCCTTTTTCATCAAGCAAGGATTTTACCATCCTGCATCACCAATTTCCGATCAGCCATATCTGCCAATTCTTCGTTATGCGTTACAATAACAAATGATTGCTTAAACTCATCTCTTAATCTAAAAAACAATTGGTGCAATTCTTTTGCATTAGCAGAATCTAAGTTTCCGGAAGGTTCATCGGCAAAAATAATTTCTGGATTATTAATTAAAGCTCTTGCAACCGCAACTCTTTGTTGTTCTCCCCCCGAAAGTTCCGAAGGTTTATGATTCGCTCTAGATTCCACATTTAAGAAACGTAATAATTCCAAAGCAAGATCTTTCACATCACTTAACTTTTTACCTCCAATCAATGCTGGCATGCAAACATTTTCTAAGGCAGTAAATTCTGGTAATAATTGATGAAACTGAAAAACAAAACCGATGTGTTGATTTCTGAATTGCGATAATTTCTTTTCGCTGTATCCATTGATTTTTTCTCCTTTAAACGAATAATCTCCCTTATCGGCATTATCCAATGTTCCCAAAATATGCAACAAAGTTGATTTTCCTGCGCCCGAAGCTCCAACGATGGAAATAATTTCTCCTTCGCCAATAATCAAATCGATTCCTTTCAACACATTTAAGGTGCCGTACGATTTTTCAATGTTTTTTATTTCTATCATTCTTCAAATATCGTAAATTATTATATTCAAACCACCAAATTCATGATGCATTGTTGTTTTGAAGTACACAGACGCGATGCATCGCGTATCTATAATTTCCTGGTGAATTTGTAGTGGCTCCTCTCCCATCTTTCTCTTTCATAAAAACGGTGCGCCTCTACTCTTTTATTGCTTGCTGCCAATTCAATAATTTCGCAATTCTGCCTTTCCGCTTCTTGAATCGCCTCATTCAATAATAATTTCCCAAATCCCATTCCAGTAAATTTTTCATGTATACATAATTCCTGTACCTCGGCCACTCTTTTTTGATGGTGCAATAATTCTTGAATATGTAAACTCACAAAACCAATCACTGATTCATTATTTTCAATCACCCAATAAAAAACAGAATCTTTCTTCATGTTTTTTTGGAATGTTGTTTCAAAAGATTTTTTATCAAACTCAAATCCTACGAGTTGACATATTAAACCATAAACCGAAGATTGATCTCTCTTTTCGGCTTTTCTTAAATTAATTTGCAACGCCATTTATTCATTGTTTTAAAAAATTGAATTCCGAAATTTGATTCACGAATTTAATGAATAAATGAATGGTATCCTCAAAATATTACAAGAAAACCCTATTCATAACTAACTAAACTGCAACAACAAACTAAACCAACATAACTATTCTAAAATTCTTTTTTACTTTTACCCCATGTCTGCTTTCAACGAAGATTTATTTTTTCTTATCGCATCCCCGATTTATGCGGTAATTATCATTTCGGAGATAATTGTATCCAATATTTACCATAAAGGTTGGTATACAAAAAAAGGCACTTTCGAGAATTTATGGATTATGACCTCAGCGCTTTTGCTCGATATTTTAATGCGATTTGTGGGTTTAATGGTGATGATTTATTTCTTTGATTTCCGATTGATAGAAATTGAAAATGTCGTTTTATATTGGGTTTTATTAATCCTTTTCGAAGACTTTGTTTTTTGGTTTTTACATTGGGTTGATCATTATGTTCGATTCTTTTGGGCAGTACATATTACTCATCATAATTCGGAAGAGTACAATTTAACGGTAGGACTGCGTTCTTCTGTTCTCGAGCCTCTTTATCGATTTCTGTATTTTATTCCAATTGTCTTACTCGGTTTTCAACCTATCGATATTTTAGTTGTTTTTTCACTTACTCAATGGTATGGAATTTTAGTCCATACTCAGGCAGTTCCAAAATTAGGTCCGTTAGAATGGATTTTCGTTACTCCTTCACACCATAGGGTTCATCATGGTTCCAACACTCAATATCTCGACAAAAACATGGGTATGTTTCTTATCATTTGGGATAAAATATTTGGAACTTTCGAAAAAGAAAATGAAACAGTTAAATATGGAATCACTCAAAATATACCTTCTCATGATCCAAGAAAAGTAGTCTTCCATGAATTTGCCAATATCGTCCAAGATGTGAAAAATGCACCCGGTTTTTATAATAAATGGATGTACGTTTTTGGGCCTCCAGGTTGGAGCCACGATGGCAGTAAAAAGACCTCCAAACAGCTAAGAAATGAACAATCAAAGACTAAATAAATTTTATAAATACATATTTTACTGATTTTATGTGATTTGCATTAAACCCTGATTTATAGCCACAATTGTTTTATTTTCACTTTTTTTTGGCTAATCCTCGTAAAAGTTATTTATTTGCACCGTGAAAATTAACCTTTAAAAAGAAAAGTAATGGCAGATATCAAGTCAAGAGTTATCGCAATCATCGTTGATAAACTCGGTGTAGAAGAATCAGAAGTAACACCAACAGCTAGTTTTACTAATGACCTAGGTGCTGACTCTCTAGATACAGTTGAATTGATTATGGAATTCGAAAAAGAATTCAATATCGCTATTCCTGACGATCAAGCAGAGAAAATTGTTACTGTAGGAGACGCTGTTTCTTACATAGAAACTAACGTTAAGTAATTTTTCCACTTAAAAATCTGGCATGGAACTAAGACGAGTGGTTGTCACCGGCTTAGGAGCCCTCACTCCTATAGGCAATAGTCTAAATGAGTATTGGGATTCCCTCATTAATGGTGTTAGCGGAGCTGCTCCTATTACTCTCTTTGATGCTTCAAAGTTTAAAACTCGATTTGCTTGCGAAGTAAAAGGTTTTAATCCCGAATCATTGATGGATAGAAAAGAAGCGCGCAAGCTAGACCGTTTTGCGCAATTCGCTATGGCTACCACTGCCGAAGGAATTGCTGATGCTGGAATCACCGATGCATTAGATAAAGATCGTATTGGGGTAATCTGGGGATCTGGAATTGGAGGATTAAAAACTTTCCAAGACGAATGTCAAGGATTTTTTGCTGGAGATGGAACTCCTCGTTTCAATCCATTTTTCATTCCAAAAATGATTTCAGATATTGCTTCTGGACATATTTCTATCAAACACGGTTTCCGTGGACCTAATTTCACCACCGTTTCTGCTTGTGCATCTTCTACCAATGCTTTAATTGACTCGTTCAACTACATCAGAATGGGAAAAGCAAATATCATTGTGTCGGGCGGATCAGAAGCAACCGTTTATGAAACAGGTGTAGGTGGATTTAACGCCTTACAAGCTCTTTCAACGCGTAATGACGACCCAACAACGGCTTCACGTCCTTTTGATAAAGATCGTGATGGTTTTGTTTTAGGAGAAGGTTCAGCTTGTATTGTTTTAGAAGAATTAAGTCATGCTTTAGCTCGTGGAGCAAAAATATATTGTGAAGTTGTGGGTGGTGGCTTATCTGCTGATGCTTATCATATGACCGCACCTCATCCAGAAGGATTAGGAGCAAAAAATGTAATGAAATTTGCTTTGGAAGATGCAGGAATGCAGCCTTCGGATATCGATTATATTAATGTTCATGGAACCTCAACTCCATTAGGTGACGTGGCAGAATTAAAAGGAATCCAAGCTGTTTTTGGAGAAGCTTCCTATAAATTAAATATCAGTAGCACGAAATCAATGACTGGACATCTTTTAGGTGCTGCGGGAGCTATTGAAAGTATCGCTTGTATAATGGCAGTGAAGAATGATATCATTCCTCCAACCATCAATCATTTTACTGATGATCCGGAAATAGATTCTAAATTGAAACTTACTTTCCATAAGGCTGAAAAACGTATTGTAAATGCAGCTTTGAGTAATACTTTTGGCTTTGGCGGACATAACGCATCCGTGATTTTCAAGAAGTATCTTGGTTAATTTTTGCCAGTGAAAATCAGATTTCCATTTTTCAGAAAAGGTCCCGATAAAGCTTTACACCACTATTTGAAAAAAAATTTTTCAATTACTCCTGGTGATATTTCTCTCTATAAAACGGCTTTCCAACATAAATCCATGTTTCGCGAACAACAAGATGTTTCATTGTATAATGAACGTCTTGAATTTTTAGGTGACTCTATTCTTGATGCAGTAGTTGCCGAATATTTGTACCTAAAATTCCCTGAAGAAAAAGAAGGTTCTCTAACAAAGCTGAAGGCCAAGCTGGTGAATCGAGAATATCTCAATAAAATAGGTGATAAATTTAATATTGGAGAACAATTGCGTTATCAATCATTTGGTGATAATACCCCAAAATCAATAATTGGAAATGCATTAGAAGCGATAATTGGTGCTATATATCTCGATAAAGGATTTCGGTTTACACGTAAGTTTATTATTGAGCAAATCGTAACAAAACAGGTGAGTTTAGAGGAACTAATGCGTGAAGAAAGCGATTTTAAAAGCAAAATTATCATTTGGGGTCAGCGTGAGAAAAAAAATCTAATCTTTAGAGTAGATAAAGAAGAAAAAGAAGGGGCAGACAAAATTTATTACATTGCTTTGGTGGTGGATGGAGAATCAATTTGTGTAGAAAAGGCTAGAAATAAAAAAGAAGCTGAACAATTAGCGGCAAAATCAGCCTGCGTTATATTATCTATTTGATGTTTTAATGTATTTTTGAAAACTGAAAGATTTTTCGAAATAAAAATCCATTTTTAACGTTATAATTGATATGAAAGACCTCATCGAAAAATTTCCTGAACAATTGCGTAAAGCTGCTGAAATTGCAAATAGAGCAATATTTACACCTTCTAATAAGGAAATTAAAAATGTTTTGATAGCTGGTTTAGGTGGGTCTGGTATTGGTGGAACCATTGCCTCTGAAATAACTATTTTAGAATGTAAAGTTCCGATAACAGTTACTAAAGGATATTTCGTGCCCAATTACGTTAATGAAAACACTTTAGTAATTGTATCATCCTACTCTGGAAATACAGAAGAAACCATTCAAGTAATGAATCACGCTTTTGAAAGAAAAGCACATTTGGTTGCTGTAACTTCTGGTGGAATCATAGCAGAAAGGGCTCAACAAAAAAAGTTCGATTCAATTATTTTACCTGGAGGAATGCCTCCTCGCGCTTGTTTGGGATATTCTATCGTGCAGGTATTAAATATTCTATTTCAATTGAAGTTAACCAAAACGAATCCTCTTCCTCAAATACTATCAGCAGCTAATCTATTAGAAAAAGAAAATGCAAATATCCATCAAGAGGCAAAATTAATTTCTACTTTCTTCAAAGGAAAAACCCCCGTTTTATATTCCACCACTTTTCATGAAGGTTTAGCGGTTAGATGGAGACAACAAATCAATGAAAATTCAAAAATGCTTTGTTGGCATCATGTGGTTCCTGAAATGAATCACAACGAATTGGTAGGTTGGAGGAATAAGAATGAAAATTTAGCTGTTTTATATTTGCTTTTCAATGATGAGTATCATCGTAATTTGAAAAGAATTGAAATGAACAAAGAAGTAATTCAAAAGTATACTTCAAATATTCATACGGTTACGGCAAAAGGCTGTAATGAAATTGAACAAACTTTTTATTTAAACGCCATTGGTGATTGGGTTTCCTATTATTTATCCATTGAAAATGGTGTGGAAGCAGCGGAAATAAATGTGATTAATGATCTCAAAAATCAGTTAAGTAAATTCTGATGCCTAAAAAGGTATTATTTGAAGATTTAGGAATAATCGACTATAAAAAAGCTTGGGATTATCAGGAAGAACTGCATAAAAAAGTAGTTGATATTAAACTAAAAAATAGGGAACTATCTCCAGAAAATCAAATTTCAACACCTAATTATTTATTGTATTGCGAGCATCCGCATGTTTACACGTTAGGAAAAAGTGGGTCGGAAGAAAATCTTCTTCTAAATGAATCCCAATTAGCTGCAAATAATGCCACATTTTATAAAATAAATAGAGGTGGTGATATTACTTATCACGGCCCTGGTCAACTAGTGGTTTACCCTATTTTTGATTTAGAAAATTTCTTTACCGACATTCATAAATATCTTCGTTTTTTAGAGGAGGCTGTAATTCTCACGCTCCAGGAATACGGTTTAAAAGCGGGTAGAGTTCAAGGTTTGACTGGTGTTTGGATAGAAGGAGAAAATCCTATTAAGGCTAGAAAAATATGTGCCATGGGCGTGAAATGTAGTCGATGGATTACCATGCACGGAATTGGTTTTAATATAAATGCAGACTTAGATTATTTCAAAAACATTATTCCCTGTGGAATTAATGATAAAGCGGTAACCTCCATGGAAAAGGAATTAG
>CAMBFX010000167.1 GCA_945865695.1 Chryseobacterium gleum
AACCTAATCGGATTAATGTCAGGCACTTCTATGGATGGGGTGGATTTGGCACAAATAGAATTTTCTATTGAGCGTAAAAAGTTGAACTACAGAATTGTGAAAGGAAAAACATTTCCTTATCCAGAAAAATTAGTAGAGAAATTAAAAAGATCTAAAGAATTATCCGGTTTAAAATTAACTCTTTTGGATCGTGAACTAGGAATTTTCTATAGCCAACTTCTAAAAAAATTTATTGGAAAAAGTAAAATCGATTTAATTGCCAGTCATGGACATACCGTTTTTCACCAACCTGAAAATGGAATTACTTTACAAATAGGTTCAGGGGCGATAATTGCAGCTAAAACTGGAATTAAAACCATTTGTGATTTTAGATCTACAGATATTGCTTTGGGTGGACAAGGAGCTCCATTAGTTCCTTTTGGTGATGAATTGCTATTTAACGAATATGACTATTGTTTGAACTTAGGAGGATATTCGAATATATCTTTCCGAAAAAACAAAAAAAGAATTGCATTTGATATCTCTCCATGCAATATAATTTTAAATATTCTTGCCAATGAAAAAGGTGAGAAATATGATGATAAAGGAAACATGGCATCTAAAGGAAAAATTGATTTAAACTTATTAAATACACTGAATAAATTAGATTATTATCAAAAGAAAAAAAACAAATCCTTGGGAAATGAATGGTTAGAAAAAAATGTCATTCCACTTTTAAAAAAATATAAATTACCTATTGAAGATAAATTAGCCACCTTTACGGAACATATTGCTTTTCAAATCTCAAAAAACTTAGTGAAAGGTAAATCTGTATTTATTACAGGTGGAGGTGCTTATAACCAATATCTGATTAAACGATTACAATTTCTTTCCAAAGCCAAGATTATTATTCCAAATAAAAAACTGATTGACTTCAAAGAAGCATTGATTTTTGCTCTATTGGGCTATATGCGCGAACAGAATTTCATCAACACATTTGCTAGTGCTACGGGTGCAAAAAGAGATTCTTCGGGTGGAGCTGTTTACTTTCCGTAAATCACTAATAGGTTGAGATGTCGCCCAGATGGGGCTTTAAAAGACAAACCTATTTACACACCTTCGGTGTTGAGGTGTCGCTCCTACGGAGCTATTAAAGACAAGATTAACTAGTTTATGACTTCGATGTTTCGGTTTTCTTTATAGATGATTAAATACAATTCAATTAACATTCATTCCTGAAAAACTTTTAGATTAACTAAACTCCTTCCCTACCCTTATTTCTACATTTGTTTTAGAGAAAAAATGCAATGAAAGAAAAATTAAAAAAATTCGAACATAAAAAACCAGAAGTGGTTTTTGAATGGAATGACGAAGAAACCGGTGCTGAAGGGTGGGTAGTGATTAATTCATTGCGAGGCGGTGCAGCTGGTGGTGGAACAAGAATGAGAAAAGGTTTGGATAAAAGAGAAGTGGAATCTCTTGCCAAAACCATGGAAATAAAATTTACAATTGCAGGACCTCCAATTGGCGGTGCAAAATCAGGAATAAATTTTGACCCTGAAGATCCACGCAAATTAGATGTTTTGAAAAGATGGTATAAAGCTGTCCGTCCGTTATTAAAGAATTATTACGGCACTGGTGGTGATATGAACGTGGATGAAATTCATGAAGTAATTCCAATTACCGAAGCACTAGGAATTTTACATCCTCAGGAAGGAATCGTCAATGGCCATTTTAATGCCGATTCTTCACATAGAGAAAAAAGTATTTCAAATTTAAAAACAGGAGTAAAGAAAATCATTACAGATTCAAATTATTCACCTGATATTTCTAAAAAATATGTGGTGGCGGATATGATTACTGGTTTTGGTGTTGCCATTGCAGTAAAACATTTTTATGATATCTATGGTGGCGAGGTAAGAGGTAAAAAAGTAATTGTTCAAGGCTGGGGAAATGTGGGCTCCGCTGCTGCATTCTATATGGCTCAAATGGGAGCGAAAGTGGTTGGTATTATTGATCGTAATGGTGGATTGATAAATGAAAGTGGATTTACTTTCGAAGAAATAAAAAATCTTTTCGTCAATAAAAAAGGAAATTTATTGGTGTCGGATCAAATGATTTCGTTTGCCGACATCAATTCAAAAATTTGGGATTTAAATGCGGATGTATTTTTGCCGTGTGCAGCATCCCGATTAATTTCAGAAGAGCAATTGAACAGAATGTTGAAATCAGGAATGAAAGTAATTTCTGCAGGAGCAAATGTTCCTTTTGCTGATCCTGAAATTTTCTTTGGGGCGATTTCAGAAAAAGCCGATGATCAGCTTAGCATGATTCCTGATTTCATCGCGAATTGCGGAATGGCTCGTGTATTTGCCTACATGATGGAAAAAGATACAGTAATTGATGATAAAAATATCTTTGAAGATGTATCTAAAACTATCGAACATGCGTTGAAGAATACTTATCAGAAAAATAATTCCACCAAACATATTGCCAAAACGGCATTTGAAATAGCGTTAAACGAACTAAATATTAAATAAAATGAACCAAATTTTGTTACAAATCCCGACCTTATTACAATTAAACACTGCAGATGGTAGCGGTGGATCAGCTGAAGGAGTTGTTGAAACAACTCATGAATATACTTTATGGGAAATGTTGGCTTCTGGTGGTTGGTATATCATGATACCAATGGCAATTATTTCTGTGATGATGGTTTATATTGCTATTGAAAGATATCTCGCCATTTCAAGAGCGCAAAAAGAAGAAAAGACCTTCATGTTGAAAGTAAGAGAATACGTTTTGGAAGGGAAATTAGATGCAGCCAAAAATCTTTGTACTACTACCGATAGTCCAGTAGCCAGAATGATTGAAAAAGGAATTTCTAAAATTGGAAAACCCATAGATGATATTAAAGCTTCTATTGAGAATATTGGTAAAATTGAGGTTTATCGTTTGGAAAAAGGTGTAGCCATGTTGGCAACTATTGCAGGTATTGGACCAATGATTGGTTTCTTAGGAACTGTAATTGGTATGGTTCAAACCTTTCAATCACTAAGAGTAAATGGTATGGAAATCGGTCCACTTTCCGAAGGAATGATGATGGCAATGATAACGACTGTTGTAGGATTGATCATTGGTATTTTTGCATTGATGTTCTACAATATGTTCATCACAAAAATCAATAATGCGATTCATAAAATGGAGAGTAGCTCGATTGAGTTTTTGGATTTATTAGATGAGCCGGGGAAATAGTTTAAAGTTCAAAGTTTAAGGTTGTGATAACCTTGAACATTAAACTTTAAACAAAAAAATATTTAAAATTATAGATTATGAATTTAAAAAGCGGAAGAAACCAAGTGAAAGCAGAGCCGAATATGGCTTCGATTTCGGATTTGGTGTTTCTATTATTGATATTTTTTATATTATTATCAACTATGGTTAAGCCGGGGATACCGGTTGATCCTCCATCAGGAGAAGGAAGTTATAGAGATAATAATTCTCAAATCATGGTCACAATTGACAAGGACAATAATTTTTTTGTTGGATATGATAAAGTAACGAAAGAAACTTTGGTAACGAAATTAAAAGAAGCTTTTGCTAAATCAAAAGGCAAAAAAGCATTTATTTTGAATGTAGATAAAACAGTTGATTCTGAATTTACAGTATTCGTTTTGGATATTGCCAATCAAAATAGATGGAAAGTAGGGATTGCGACAAAGAATAATTAAATATGATTAAACCGAAAATAGTCAGATTGATTATTTATTTGGTGATTTCTATTGGGCTCATTGTTTTACTTTTTAATATTCCAAGAAGTAAGCCTGAAAATAAAGAAGCAGATTCTGTTTCAAATAAAAACAAATTAGATACAAGTTCTATTGATGTTCAACTTACCGATAATGATTCTTTAATTTCAGAATCAGATGCTTTTGAGATTGGGATTGATTCGTTAGGGAATTATCAAACTAGTACATCCACCGTTAACTGGAATGAACTTAAGACTGAAATTAGTGTACAGAAAAAAATAAGACCGAAACTTTATTTAAAAATAAACGTAAACTCACATTCGAATTCGGAAGTACTTATGAATTTGATTGAATTTGCGAGTAAGGAAAAAATAAAAATAAGTATAACTAAAAACTAAGCGTCATGGTAGCAGCAATTAATGAAATGTGGGGAGATCGGTTCAAGAGAAGTAGTCTTATTGTGACCTTATTATTTACAATTGGAACAGTAGCAACCATTTTATTATGGCCTCCTTGGAGATATGCTGATCCATTACCGGAAATTGAACCAAGAATGGAAGTAATTCCAGTGGATATGGATGAGTATTATGCAGGCGGAAACGAAGGAAGTGATGGAGGTTCTCCAAATGAAAAGCCATTTGAAAAACCAATTTCTACCGATCCAAAACCAACTCCAACGAGCACTTCATCCCAACATGTAACTACTACACCTGATAAAACAGATGTGAGTGTACCCAGTGGAACAGGGACTTCTCCAACAGTAAATCAAAATGCATTATTTACAAAACCAACAGGAAATGGAACAGGAACTGGAAATGGTGATGGTGATGGACCAGGAACTGGAAAAGGCGATGGGCCTGGAACCGGAACAACCAATGGAAATGGAGTTGGTCCAGGTCATGGAAATTATAATTTAGCTGGAAGAAGTGCATTAGAAAAACCTGCACCGAAAAATGTAGTACAAAAAGAAGGGAAAATTGTGGTAAGTATTTGGGTGGATAGAAACGGAAAAGTGACACGTACAAAAGTAAATTTGGATTTGAGTACCATCAACGATTCAAAGCTTGCTTCAGAATGTGAGAAAGCAGCCAAAAATACTGTTTGGAGTGAAAATGAAGATGCCGATGAGGAACAGAAGGGATCGATTACTTATAACTTCAAACTAAATTAATTTTCATCACAGAAAATAAATCAGAAAACCGAGGGGATCCCGATAGTTATCGGGACTTCGTTTTTTTTTAAGAATTTTTGCCTCGGATTTTAAGAATAAAGAGTAACCTTCTGTTTTTTTATTTTTTCCCACAGATGTCACAGATCACACAGATAAAGAAATAAGAATAAACTATCAAATATAAATTTCATTGAGAGAACTAAAATATATATCTGTGACAATTAATTAAAATACAATTTACATTCCCCATCTGTGAAATCTGTGTCATCTGTGGCTGAATTTAAAATTATTTCAGTGTATCTTTGTTACATAAATGAATTACCATCAAACTTTAGATTTTCTCTTTAGTCATTTACCGATGTTTCAGCGCATCGGAGCGGATGCGTATAGAGGAGACTTATCCAATACGATTGCATTATGTAAAGTTGCCGGCAATCCCGAGAGAGATTTAAAATGCATTCATGTGGCAGGCACGAATGGAAAAGGTTCTACTTCTCACCTACTCGCTTCTATTTTTATGGAGGCGGGATATAAAGTAGGTTTGTATACTTCTCCGCATTTAAAAGATTTCAGAGAGAGAATTAATATCAATGGAAAAATGATCTCTAAAAAATTTGTGGTGGATTTTACAGAAAAATATAAAAAGGATTTTAAAAAAATAGAACCTTCCTTTTTTGAGATGACGGTGGTGATGGCTTTCGAATATTTTAAAAAACAAAAAACGGATATTAATATCATTGAAGTAGGAATGGGCGGAAGATTGGATGCTACGAATGTAATTGTGCCGGAATTGTCTGTAATTACAACAATAAGTAAAGATCATATACAGTTTTTGGGAAATGATTTAAGATCGATTGCGAGAGAAAAAGGTGGAATTATTAAGAATGGGGTGCCAGTAGTGAAAGCGTTTACCCCTCCGACCCCTCCGTCTCGAAGACGAGACACCCCCCCTTGGAAAGGGGAGGAATGGGGAGAAGTAGTTGCTGAATTAAAAAAAATTGCAAAAGAAAAAAAATCAAAATTTATTTTAGCTCCGAAAGTTCCAAAGAAAAAATATGAATGTGAATTGAAGGGAGATTATCAGCAGATGAATATTTCTACTGTTTTGACAGCGGTTTCTGAAATGAAATTACACAATTGGAAAATTTCAGAAGAGAATATCAAAAAAGGAATTGCGAAAGTGGTAACGAATACGAATTTGCAAGGAAGATGGCAGACAATTAGTAAAAATCCATTGACGATTTGCGATATCGGACATAATGAAGAGGGAATCAAAGAAATTGTAAAAGGAATTAAGAAAATAAAATACGATCATTTGCATTTTGTGATTGGAACGGTGAATGATAAAGATGTGAGCACCATGCTTTCACTACTTCCTAAAAAAGCGATATATTATTTTTGTCAGGCGAAAATTCCGAGAGCGATGAAAGCAGAAG
>CAMBFX010000168.1 GCA_945865695.1 Chryseobacterium gleum
ATAAATTCTATTTGCCTTATCTGCGTTATCAGCTGTACCATTTATAATAGTATTATTGGTAACTGTTCCTGTGGCATTATATTTCATTACAACAATATCGTCATCAGTGGATGAACCATTAAAAACTCTACCTGCAACAAACACTTCATTGGCACTATTCACCACAATTTTACTTGGAGAATCAATACTATTTATTACACTATAATTGGTCGCTGTATTCCATTGTTGAGTTCCAGCAGAATTATATTTAATAGTTCTAATATTTAAATCTTGGCCAGTTACAAAAGAGTGCCCGGTCACATAAACATTATTTGAAGCATCTGTAACTACTGCCAATCCCATATCCAAGTTAGTTGAATTAGAATAATCAACTGTCCATGCAACTCCACCTGCATTGGTGTATTTTATAGTTCTATAATCCGTATTTGTTCCTGCGGTATTTTGCACTCCACCAGTTACAATTACATCGTTGTTTAAATCAACTGCAATATCTTTTCCTTCGTCAAATGCAGAAGTACCATTTCCTGAATAAGCTTGCCAGCTTTGAGTACCTGCAGAAGTATATTTAATAGTTGTGATGTCGTAATTAACACCGCCTCGATAGGAATACCCAGTAACAAAAACGTTTCCACTTGCATCCACAACTAAAGCCGCTGAAACATCTGTTCCGTTTCCGCTTCCATTAAATGTAGCTGTCCAAGTAACTCCACCGTTATTGTCATATTTTCTAGTTACAATATCATAACCAGTTGCCACAGTATACGAACTTCCAGTAACGTAAATATTTCCCGAGGCATCCACAAACATATCAGAAACATTATCTGGATTGTTGCCAGTAGAGGTAAAGCGGGTTTCCCACTGAACATTGATTTGAGCCTGATTTATAAGGCATAAACCAATAAAAAGGGTGAATGAAAGCATAACTTTTTTCATAGAATTTGGGTAACTTACTAGTATCAATCGATAAAATTACGATTTATCGACGAAATAATAAAATCCAATGACAAGAAAAATTAATCTTTCGATGAATTTTTTTAGATTCATTTTTTTTCATAAATTTACCGGTTCAAAAACTGTTGTTATGAGGTTTAAAATTTTACTATCTTTTATTACGTTATTCATCTTCTTTTCTGAGTCAAAATCTACTCATATCGTTGGAGGATCTTTAACCTACGAACATCTTGGAGGATCTTCCTACAGAATCATGTTGCGATTGTATCGAGACTGTACACCTACAACGGTGCCAACTCCTATTAACTTGCAAACAACTGCAGTTGTTGAATTTTATCACGGTACTTCTGGAGCATTTTATCAGTCGGTTACTCTTAATCGTTTGGAATATGCTGTAATTGACCCTAATCTTGATTCTTGTGTGGCTGATCCAGGAATTTGCGTACAAGAGGGTTTATTCGTTGCAATCGTAAGCAATTTACCTCCCGTGCCTGGAGGTTATCATATGTATTTTGAAACTTGTTGTAGAAACGGATCGGTTATCAATATCAATAATCCAAATAATGTTGGTGATGGTTTTTATTGTAGAATTTCGGATAATACTTTGTTATTAACTAACAGTTCTCCTCAATGGAGAGTCCCGCCTCCAGTTTTTATTTGTCAAGGTCAAAATATCGGTTTTGATCATGGAGCAACTGATGCGGATGGTGATTCATTAGTCTATTCTTTTTACACTCCTTTTTCTGATATTGATTACACTGTTGCTAATGACGTTACCTTTACAGCGGGTAACCCAAACAATATTCCTAACGCACCTTTTCTTGCTAATTTCAGCACAAATAATCCATTAGATGTAACTGGACTTACGAGTCTTACACTTACAACAAATGGAATTATCAATGGTATTCCGCCTAATTTAGGGCAATATTGCGCAGGAGTAAAATGTGAAGAATATAGAAATGGTGTTTTGATAGGAACAATTTATCGAGATTTTCAATTTAACGTGGTAGTTTGTCCACCTCCAGCATTAGCTGGTATTGGTCCAGTGAATGCTTGTGCTGGAACTTCCGTTACATTCGATAATCAGAGTACACCTGCTGCTAATGGATTCACATGGGATTTCGGTGATGGATCGCCAACATCTTCTCTTTTTGAGCCTTCTCATACATACGCAACAGTAGGAACTTATACAGTAACATTGTACGCACAAACAGGTACTCCTTGTGCGGATACGGCAACGTATACTTTTACATTAGCCAGTTCAACAGCTAATTTTACTGCTCCGCCTTCAACTTGTATTAATACACCAGTAAATTTTACCAACACATCAACTTCTTCTTTCAATAATACCATTAACTCATGGAATTGGAATTTTGGGGATGGATCTCCGAATTCACCATTGCCAAATCCTAGTCATACTTTTATCACTAGTGGAAATTTAAATGTAACATTAACTGTAAATTCAACAGCGGGATGTCCATCTACTATTGTCTTTCCTATTTTTGTGCAGGGATTAAATAATGCCAATGCAGGCCCTGATGTAAATGCTTGTTTAAATAATCCACAAATAAATTTAAATGCAATTATTACTAGCGCTTCGGGTGGACAATGGTTAAATTATTTGGGAACATTTAACCCAAACGATTTAACGATGAACGCAACTTATGATCCAGATACAGCAGAAATAAATAATGGGTCAATGCAACTTGTTTTAATCACTACTGGAAATGGATTATGTCCATCTGATGTAGATACTTTGAATATTACTTTTG
The DNA here is from genome assembly GCA_945865695.1 of Chryseobacterium gleum. Taxonomy (GTDB): domain Bacteria; phylum Bacteroidota; class Bacteroidia; order Flavobacteriales_D; family UBA2798; genus CAMBFX01. The sequence continues at coordinate 2,724 of CAMBFX010000168.1, forward strand.
TTGGTGGACCTACAGTTGATGCTGGTCTCGATATACAAGTTTGTAAAGATACCACCAGCATTCCTCTATTAGGTTCTGTTACCGTAGCAGGAGGTGGAGTTTGGTCAACAACTGGTAATGGATCTTTTGCTCCAGTAAATGCTTTAAGTAGTATTTATACTCCTAACGCATTAGATACCGCTGCTGGTTCAATTTATATTTATCTTACTACTACTTTCAATGGAAATTGTATTGGAGTAACTGATTCTTTACAACTTTCTTTTTATGACCCTCCTCAAGTAACCGTCTCAAATAATGATACTTCTTGTGCTGGTTATTTTATTCCATTAATCGTTTCTTCCACTACAGGCTCTGGTTTTTGGACTTCATTAGGCTCGGGTATATTTACTCCAGATTCTACAATGGGTGGACAATATTTACCGAGCGCTGCTGACGAACTTGCTGGTTCAGTCATGCTCTATTTTAGTACAACCAACAATGGTGGCTGTAGAATGGTAGTTGATAGTTTAGAAATTACCCTAATACCTTCTCCAACCCCAGCATTTACATTTTTAGAGGAATGTTTTAATGTCTCAACTGTATTTACAGATGGATCTACTTCAGTAGGGTCGGTAGTTGATTGGCAATGGGATTTTGGAGACGGAATTTCCAACCAACAAAACCCAAGTCATATTTTTACCACTGAAGGATCTCAAACGGTAACGCTAGTAGTTACTTCAGATAATGGATGTACAGATACACTTTCACAAAATGTTTTGGTTCATTATTTACCTATTGCCGCATTCACAAGTCCTAATCCTTGCTTAAATGGCGGAACAGATTTCTTAGATCAATCTACGGTTACAGGTTCAACGATTGTTGCTTGGAATTGGGCATTTGGTGAAGGAGGATCTTCTACTAACCAAAATCCTTCTTATCAATATCCAAGTGCAGGACCATACAATGTAACCTTGATAGCAGAGTCAGGTTTTGGTTGCGTTGATACAATCACTAATGTGACCAATATTTTACCAGGACCTATCGCAGCGTTCACACAAAACGATAATACCGTAGCTCTATTTGAAGATGTAATTTTTACAGATATATCTACGCCAGCTTCTTCTATTACTAGTTGGTATTGGGATTTTGAAGATGGAAATTCTTCTACTACACAAAATCCTATTCACAATTGGGATTCAGCTGGATATTATAATGTAATGTTAGTAGTAACGGACGATAATGGTTGTATCGATACTGTAAGAAATCAAACTATTGTTTTTCTTCCACCATTTATTCCAACTGGATTTACTCCAAATGGAGATATTACGAATAGCACACTTTATGTATTGGGTGGTCCATTTAAAGAATTACAATTTGATATTTATAATAACTGGGGTGAAATAATTTTTACTTCAACCGAGCAATCTTTTGGATGGGATGGAACATATAATTCAGCGATTCAACCAATGGGAGTTTATGTTTATACGGTTAAAGCAACCACTTTAGATGATGTGCAACATGAATTATCGGGTGACGTAACCTTAATTCGTTAAAAGAAAATTATGAAGAAACTTTATATAGCATTACTTTTTTCCTTGGGAATTTCGGTTTCACAGGCACAAGATTTTCATTTGTCGCAATATGATGCGGCAGCATTGAACTTTAATCCTGCAATGACAGGAATGTTTAAAGGAATGTATCGCGTTCATGGACATTACCGCACGCAATGGTCGGCTGTTTCTACTAAACCATTTACCACTGGAATAATTTCTTTTGATATGCCAGTGAAGAAAATTTCTCTTGGATTACAAGTGGCCAATTTTAGAGCAGGAGCTGGTTTATATAATGTATTTAGTCCAATGTTATCATTGGCTTATGATTCAAAATTGGATAAAAATGGAAACCATCATCTTTCTTTAGGTGTTCAAGGCGGAGGATTTCAAAAAAGCTTGAATTACAATTTGCTTAATTATGAAACACAATTTGTAAATACCAATGGCGGTGGATTTAATTCCGCTATAAATAATGGAGAAGCATTTGCTAGTAATAGTGTTTTAATTCCAGATGTGAATGCAGGTTTCGTTTATTATTATGCAAAAGATGGAGTAAGAGTAAATCCATTTGTAGGCGCTGCCGTTTTTCATATTAACCAACCTAAAGAATCTTTTTTCGGAGCTGATAATCGTTTGCCGATGCGAATAGTTGGTCATGCTGGAGCTAAAATTAATTTAACAGAGAGAATTCAGTTATTAGCAAAAGGACTTTATATGACGCAAAAGGAAGCGAAAGAGATGACTTTTAGCTTACAGGGTCATTTTTATTTTAAGGATAATGATACTTATATCATTGCCGGACCAACTGTTCGTGTATCTAACTCTGTTATCAATGATATCGACTATAAAAATTTGGATGCAATGATCATGGAAGTTGGAATTAAATGGAAAAAAATTATTTATCGTTTGAGTTATGATGTAAATATTTCAACGCTTCAACCAAGTACAAACGGTAGAGGTGGTTTAGAAATGTCATTGACTTATATTCCGATAAAATACAATCCAAACCCAGTTAAAACTTGTCCAAGACTGTAATAATGAAGAAAAGAATATTATCGCTGTTGGTTCTTCTGGCTTGCTTTGTTTCAGGTTATGGACAAAGTAAAAAAGAACTTATTGAATTGGGAGATGCTGCATTTAATGCTGGAAACTATGGCTCTGCCGTATTCTATTATAAAAGAATGGTAGAATTCACTCCTACGAAATATGATTTAATTATGCCTTATGAAATTAAAACTTTTATAAAAGCAGATAAGAAAAATGATAATTCAAGCGGACCCACTATTGACACTGCTAATCACGAACAAGTGACGGCAATAAATCGTTTGGCAGAATCATATCGTCAATTAAAAGATTATGCTAATTCTGAAAAATGGTATGCAGTAGCTGCTTCTGTTGATGCGAAGGAATATCCTGACGCGAAGTATTATTATGGTGTTACTTTAATGAATAATGAAAAGTACAATGAAGCTCAAGCAGTTTTTGAAAAATATCTTGAAGGTGTGAGTGAAGAATCAAAAATGTTTTCTTTAGCAAATACCAGAATGGTGAGTTGCTCTTTTGCTCAAAATCCTGAAAATAGAACGGATGGAATTACTATTCACGATTTGGACACCAATATAAATGGTGGTACATCTTCTTTTGCTGCTGGTTATTTCACCGATAAAGCTTTAATGATTACCTCTGCTAGAAAAGGAAATACTGTTTTAGATCCAAAAAAAGAGACAGATATATTTACTACAGATGTTTACATAGTAAGTTATGATACCATTGGCGCATATGACAAGGCTCAAAAAATGCCAGCGCCAGTTAACTCTAATATGAATGAGGCTGGTGGTTGTATGTCGGTAGATAGAACTACTTTCTATTTTACACGATGGAATCCGGAAGATAAAACGGATTGTGCTATTTACGTCAGTAAATTATTTAATAGAAGATGGATGGAGCCAATGAAATTGGATGTAGTGAATGCTGATGGATATAAAACGATGAATCCTTCATTGACAATGGATGAACGTAAACTATTTTTCTCTTCAAATCGCCC
>CAMBFX010000169.1 GCA_945865695.1 Chryseobacterium gleum
GAAGCGGGTCGCGAGGAAATCACTTGAAGGGTCGCAAGTTTGTGAGTAAAATTTACCGAGTGAAAATGAGTCTTGACCTTTTTGCCCGCCCGTACCGAATGGTACATTCAGGTGGGTTTTTTTTGTGTTAAGACAAAAAGAAAATTAATATTTCTTTATTACCCACCACCTCATTTCTAGCGACTTATAAAAGTAATTTAAAAAAAATTACTATACTTATCTAAATTAATCGTAATATTGCGATATATATTTATTGCATAATGGGAACCACTAAAACAAAAGAATTTACTTTAAAAGATAATAAAATTGCGATGTACGCCAAAGCATTCGCTCATCCGGCACGTATTGCCATTCTCAAATTATTGATTCAAAAAAATGCTTGTGTTTGCGGAGATATTGTGGATGAATTACCGCTTTCTCAAAGCACCGTTTCACAACATTTAAAAGAATTAAAAGAGGCGGGACTAATCAAAGGAAGTATTGAAGGGGTGAAAATTTGTTATTGCATTGATGAAAAAGAATGGGAGAATGCAAAGAAATATCTCAATGAATTATTCGAATTACAAGTGAAGAAAAAGAATTGTTGCTAAACAATAAATTTTAAAAAAATAAAATGATGAAACTTTCAGATGTAAAAAACTTATTGGCAACCGTTAAAGAAGTGAATTTTAAATTGCCTAATGGTAAAATGGTAGCACAGCATTTTCACGTTACCGAAGTGGGAATGATTACCAAAAATTTTATTGATTGCGGAGGATTAGTTCGCAACGAAAAAGTAGCTAATTTTCAATTATGGGAAGCAGGAGATTTTGACCATCGTCTTGCTCCACAAAAGTTAACCAACATTATATCACTTTCTGAAAAAGCATTAGGAATGGAAGATATGGAAGTGGAAGTAGAATATCAATCGGACACTATTGGTAAATATGATTTAGCTTTTGATGGAACAAATTTCGTTTTGTTAGCCAAACATACTAATTGTTTAGCAGCTGATAAATGTGGAATTCCTTATGATAAAGTGAAAGTTATTTTATCTTCTTTACAAGAAAAATCACAAGGATGTTGCACGCCAGGCGGAAGTTGTTGTTAACTATTTCGTATGAAAAATTATCTCGCTGAATTTTTCGGAACATTTGCCATTCTTTTTATTGGATCAGGTTCTATTGCTATCGATATTCAAACAGATGGTTCTGTTACTTTACTCGGAATTTCTACAGTTTTCGGAGTGATGGTTACTTTAATGATTATTTTATTCGGGCATATTTCAGGAGCACATTTTAATCCAGCAGTAACTTTGGCATTTGCCATGACCAAAAGATTTCCTTGGAAAGAATTTTTTCCTTATTTCATTGCTCAATTATTCGGTGGAATAATTGCATTGGTTATTTTAAAACTTATTTTTCCAGATTATTCTTCCTTGGCATTAACACTTCCTTCGGTTGAACCAATTCAAGCTTTCTTTTTCGAAATTGGATTAGCATTTTTATTAGTATTAACGATTCTTTTTGTTTCTTCTGGCAGAAATACGATTCTTCCCGCATCTTGGATTATTGGAGTAATGGTCATTTTAGAAATTTATTTGGGCGCCAATATATCGGGAGCTTCCTTTAATCCTGTCCGATCTTTATCTCCAGCAATAATTTATGCTCATGGGGAAAATTTATGGATTTATGTCACGGCACCATTTATCGGAGCAGCCATAGGTTATTTTGTTTTTAAAATCTTTTACAAAGAAAAATATGTTTGATGCTGTAAAAAAGTATTGCGATTCACAAATGGAGGAATTCAATTTAATTTCACCCGAGCGGAGAATCTTATTGGAAAAAATATCAAATTATATTTCTGCAAAAAAGGCAGAGAATAAATCGGTGAACTTGGTTTACATCTGTACACATAATTCTCGTAGAAGTCATTTCGGACAAATTTGGGCGAATGTTGCTGCTGATTATTTTGGAATCAAGAATGTATTTTCATTTTCAGGAGGAACAGAGGCAACAGCATTTAATCCAAACGCTATTGCAGCAATAGAGCGAGTTGGTTTTACCGTTAGAAAAACAACAGAAGGTAAAAATCCTATTTATGAAACTCATCATTCGGAAAATTATAAGCCGTCTATTTGTTTTTCTAAAGTTTCTAACGACAAAGCAAATCCATTCACTAATTTTACAGCCATCCTGACCTGCAGTGATGCAGATGAGAATTGTCCGTTTATTCCCGGTGCTGAATTACGAATAGGAACAACTTACGATGACCCTAAAGCATTTGATAACACTCCTCAACAAAGTGAAAAATACGATGAGCGTTCTAGACAGATTGCGCGCGAAACGTTATATGTTTTTTCGAAAGTTATCTAAACTCTCTCTTTCAATATTTCTTGAATCACATTTTCAAAAATAGTTTCTTCCTGCGCCCCTGAAACGGCATATTTTCGGTCGAAAACAAAATAAGGTACACCACGAATTCCGATTTCTTGAGCTTCTGAAAAATCAGAATGAATTTCTTTTAGAATTTCAGAATTATTCAACGCAAGCATACAATCTTCTCGACTAATTCCGAATGAATTTGATATTTCAATCAACTTTTCTATGTCATCGATATTTATTCCATCTGTGAAGTAAGCATGAAATAATCTTTCCTTCATCTCATTTTGTACATTTTTCTTTTTAGCCAAATGAAGAAGTTTATGTGCATTTAATGAATTCGCCACTTTGCTTTTTTCAAATTCAAATTTTATTTCACAAATTGAACCTATCTCACAAACATTGTTGATAATTTGTTTAGTTTGATCCATCGACCATCCTTTGGCTTCTGATAAATGTTTCAGACTGTTTAATTCGGGTTGTGTTTGTTGATTTGGATTTAACTGAAAACTTTTCCAAATGATTTCAAATTTTTCATATCCATCATATTTTTTGATGACGCTTTCAATTCGTTTTTTTCCGATATAACAAAACGGACAAACAACATCAGACCAAATTTCTATTTTCATATATTGCAAATTTAATATCTAAATGGTATACATTTCATTAGATACAGATGTAACTAAATAATTTATTTAAAATACAATTACTTTTAGTTTTAATCGTCTACAAAAAATAGTTATTAAATTTTTCGTTACTTTGCCCTATGAGTAATAAAAAAGTCACCCTTAACCAAGTTTTCAAAGACATTATCTGGCCACGAAAAAATATTCTTTTGGTTGGATTATTATTGATTATTATTAGCCGTGCAGCAAGTTTGGTTCTACCATATTCTACTGGAATTATTATTGATGATATTGTAGTGAATAAAGACATGGAATTAATGAAATATTTTCTCATCGCAGTTTTGATTTCCATCACAATACAAGCCATTACTTCATTTTATTTGACCAAACTTCTTAGCGTAGAAGCACAAAATCTTATTTCAAAATTACGTGTGGAAGTTCAGAAGAAAATTCTTTCATTACCCATTAATTATTTTGATAATAATAAATCGGGCGCATTAGTTTCTCGTATTATGACGGACGTAGAGGGAGTAAGAAATTTAGTCGGAACTGGTTTTGTTCAATTAGTAGGCGGATCAATTACTGCAGTTGTAGCATTGGTTTGGTTGATTCAAATTAATTGGATAATGACTCTTACAACTATTATTCCCATTGGTATTTTTGCATTCATCGCATTAAAAGCATTTGGTAAAATTAGACCTATTTTCAAAGAGCGAGGAAAATTAAATGCTGATGTTACCGGTAGATTAACCGAAAGTTTAAATGGTGTACGTGTAATAAAAGGATTCAATGCCGAAGCACAAGAAAATAAAATATTTGAACGGGGCGCTGATCAACTTTTCCAGAATGTAAAAAGCAGTTTAACAGCAACTTCAATGGTAACAAGTTTGGCCACCTTTCTATTGGGTGTGGGTTCTGTTACCATTATGGGAATTGGTGGTTATTTGATGATGAATAATGAATTAACTACTGGTGAATTTATTCAATTTACAATGTTACTTGGTTTTTTGATTTTCCCAATTGTACAAATGAGTAATATCGGTAGTCAATTTACCGAAGCATTTGCAGGTTTAGATCGCACAGCCGAAATCATGGACATGGAACCCGAAAACAGATTAGAAGATCGTCCAATTTCAATTTCCGCAATGAAAGGTGATATTAAATTCAATAATGTTTCTTTTGCTTATGAAGAAGGAAAAGAAGTCGTTCATTCTATTTCATTCGATGCACCTTTAGGATCGGTTACCGCTTTAGTCGGAACTTCAGGTTCTGGAAAATCAACCATTGCTGGATTGGCAGCTACATTCTTAAAACCGCAGTCTGGAATAATTACAATTGACGGTCAAGATCTTTCAAAAATCAATTTGGATTCGTATCGCTCTTATTTAGGGGTTGTTTTACAGGATGATTTTTTATTCGAGGGAACCATTCGTGAAAATATTTTGTTTCCTCGCCCTGATGCCAACGAAGAACGTTTGCAAAATGCCGTAAAATCTGCATATGTCAACGAATTTACTGATCGTTTTGAAAAAGGATTAGATACCGTTATTGGAGAACGTGGTGTAAAATTGTCTGGCGGACAACGTCAAAGAATTGCTATTGCACGCGCTATTTTAGCTAATCCAATCATTATTATTTTAGATGAAGCAACTTCGAATTTAGATACCGAAAGCGAATCTTTAATTCAAAAAAGTTTGGCCGAATTAATGAAAGGCAGAACCACTTTTGTGATTGCACATCGATTGAGCACAATTCGTAAAGCGGATCAAATTCTGGTCATCGAGGCCGGAAAAATATTTGAGCAAGGAACTCATGATGAACTGATAAAAAAAGAAGGTAGATATTTTGATTTGTTTACCTATCAAAGTAGGATTTAATCCTTTTTATTTTTAATAACTCCAATAAACAGAGTTATTTAGAGCTTAACAGAAGAGTTTGTCAGATTAAAATTTAGACTTGTTTTACACACTTCATTTTTGAAAAGTAATTCATCCTTTTAATCTATATTTTTTTGGATTAAAACTGTAAAACCCCCTTCAAATGCCCTTAAAGTATCGTTGAAAATCTAATCCAATTGATTGCAGGTACTTTAACTGAATTAAATTTGTATTTCAATAACCTACTGCCTACTTTTGCTTCCGCTCTGAAAATAACAGGGTATTGCTTTAAATAACTGTCAAATTAATTCGATTGTTTTAGAAAGCATTTCATAAATAAAAAAACTAATTATGGCTTCAGGAACATTATTAGATTATCTTCCAATTTTTATCATGTTTCTTATTGCGGGCGGTTTTGCCGTTTTTATTTTGTTTCTTACTCATAGAGTGGGGCCGAATAGAAAAACGAAAGTAAAACAAGAAGCATTTGAATGTGGAATCCAAACACAAGGAAATGCTCGTGTCCCTTTTTCTATCAAATATTTTCTTGTAGCCATCATTTTTGTGTTGTTCGATATCGAAGTCATTTTCATGTATCCGTGGGCTGCAAATTTTAAAGAATTAGGAATTTTAGGAATTATAGAAGTTTTTAGTTTCATCTTGCTTTTACTAGTTGGCTTTTACTATATGCTTTCTAAAAATGCTTTGAAGTGGGAAGATTAATTATTTTAGAAAATTAAAAAATGGCTGAGCAAGAAAAAAATTCGAAAATAATATTGGCGGATAAACCCGAAGGTTTAGAAGGTCAAGGTTTCTTTGCCACTCGCGTAGATGCCGCCATGGGATTGGCACGTGCTAATTCTCTTTGGCCTTTACCATTTGCTACTTCTTGTTGCGGAATCGAATTCATGGCAACTATGGCTTCTCATTATGATTTGGCTCGTTTCGGAATGGAAAGATTAAGCTTTTCTCCTCGACAAGCCGATCTTTTAATGGTGATGGGAACTATCGCAAAAAAAATGGGACCAACGCTTCGTCAAGTTTATGAGCAAATGGCAGAACCTCGTTGGGTAATCAGTGTAGGTGCTTGCGCTTCTAGTGGTGGAATTTTTGATACTTACAGTGTTCTACAAGGAATTGATAGAATTATTCCCGTTGATGTTTATGTTCCAGGTTGTCCTCCAAATCCAGAGCAAATCATTGATGGAATCATGAAAATTCAAGAGCTTGCTAAAAATGAAAAAAGTCGCAGAAGACATAGCCCCGAATACAAACAACTTTTGAATTCTTACGGAATTGAATAAATAATTGAAATGAGCGAATTTTTAAATAAGGTAGAAGAAAAACTAAATGAAAAATTTTCAGGTGAATTGTTAAAAGCCGAAACGCTTTATGATTT
>CAMBFX010000170.1 GCA_945865695.1 Chryseobacterium gleum
GGTTGGGGTTAATGTAATTTTATCATAATATTCTAATCGCGAATTGATCCCAAATCTTGCACGCAAAGGCGCTGTGAGTAATCCTGAACGCGTGGTTGCACCAATGAGAGTAAAAGGATTTAATTTGATTTGTACCGTTCTTGCATTGGGCCCACTATCAATCATAATATCGATGGAATAATCTTCCATGGCCGAATACAAATATTCTTCAATCACTGGGGAGAGACGATGAATTTCATCAATGAAAAGAACGTCTCCTTTTTCTAAGTTAGTAAGTAATCCAGCCAAATCTCCTGGTTTATCCAATACAGGTCCAGAGGTAATTCGGATATTCACTCCTAATTCATTCGCAATGATATTGGCTAAAGTGGTTTTTCCTAAACCGGGAGGCCCGTGCAATAAAACATGATCTAGTGCTTCATCACGTTTTTTAGTGGCTTCTACGAATACAGAAAGATTATCGAGAATTTTTTGTTGGCCAGTGAAATCATCAAAATATTTGGGACGTAAAACACGTTCGAGTTCTAGATCTACACTCGTTTCTTCATTTTCGTTTTCGTCTTTTATTTCTAAATCTTCACTCATGAAATTTATTTCGCGATAAAGATAAGGATTTTTGAAAAGTTAGGATATAGAGTTATGAACGAATTTGACTACAAAATTTAGTTTTTCCCAAAACTAAAAGATTATCTCATACCCCTCCGCCTCGAAGACTCGGCACCCCCCCTTGGAAAGGGGAGGAAGGCGTAATGCTTAAAAATTTACTTAGAATAATATAATTTATTTACGTAATTTATTAACGCAAATTAAACTAATTGCGGAAAATAAAATTTAACCTTGATACGGGTAAGTAAGCGAAACACGAAGAAACCAAAGAAATGTATACATTCAAAATCTAAAATGCCCAACCTAGTTTTAGTTGATAACTGATGGCTGGGAACAATCCTGCATTTGAAAATTTGACCCAAGCTGATTTCAATTCTGAATCGGCCCAATTCGAATCATTTGATTGTCGATTTTTGGTGTCATACTTCATGTATTTTCCTCCGAATCCAACAGAATAATCTACTGTAAACCCACTTTTTTTAATGCATTGATATCCTATTTTGAAATTCGTTCCGAGCAAAATACGATTTGTCTCATACTCATTTTTCTTATAATGTTTGGTAACAGGAAATGGTTGGTCATCGATATAATCAATTACTGTTTCTTCATTTATAGTTTGTGTCTGTTGAAAAAATATATTGGCAGATAAATAATAACCTGAATTCTGATAATCTAGGGATTTGTATTGAAAAATATGCGGCCAAAAAACAAGAATGGCTGGTTCGAATAATTTTCTATGATTAAGAAAATGTTTCCCTTCCAATTGTATTCTATAACCATTTGTTGAAATTGCAGAAACCTGAATCATTCCATTTGATGGTCCGTAAGAATGTAAATAACCAATATTTAAAAGTATCGATTTTCTGTTTCCCATATATATTTCTGTACCTAAATTTAAATTTCCAGAATTAAATTTATTTGGAAAATATTCTAATAACGATGTGGTGAATATAACTCTTTTAAACCCTAAACTATCTTTCGGAATCTCTTGAGAAAAAGTAAATGAATTTTTTCCTAAAACAAAAACCACCAAAATATATCGCAACAATTTTTTCACTTTTCAAAAATTGAATGTTAGACAAAAACCGAATCAAACTCCTTAATAGCCGATTCCATGTCTTGCAGAATGTCAATTTCTAATTCTACCAATGATTTAATTTTTGGATCGCCTGATTTTTTCAATCGATTATATTCGATAGATTGTTTAAGGTTTTTTAATTTTTCATTATAATAATACGCAAATAATCCTGTGATGGGTAATAATAACAAATACGCTGGTGTGATAAAAATTGAAACATCAACCGTGAAATGATAAATCAAAATCGTTTGAATAACATAAAAAATCAAGAAAATAAAAGTTCCGCTCGCCATGAGAATAGAACCACGAAAATCGGCTCGTGAATTCATTTTATTGGCTAAAATTCCTGGTAACTTATACGGTAAATAGTTATTCAAAAAACCGAATAAGAAAATTGGAAAACCAAAAATAAAATAAAGATAATCCTTGAATGCAAATTTTAATTTTTCTCCACCTACCACATCTACAATTTCACCATCCAAATTTAATGTTTTCATTAATTCAGCATGATTTTCGAGTTGCAAACTCATATTCTCTACTCGAGAAGGATCATTTTTAATGAAATAATTCACTCTTTCACGAACCAATTCACTAATACGAATTTCTTCATCCATTACTAAATGTCGTTTATTTTGTTTGTCCAAAAAATTTCGTTTATAAATCGATTCAATTCGTGCAATTAATTGATCGGTATCAGGTGAATCCACACAAAAAATTAATCCTTCAATTGAAACTCGTACACGTTCTTTCAATTCGTGTATGGCTTTAAAATTATCCTTTATATAAGCTTCTTCGTATTCCTTCACAGGAATTGCTTGGCCAATTCTAATTTCAACTTTGCTTCTAAAACGATGAGGGTTTGAAAAATTCAATCCCATTGGTAAAATATGAACATCCAATTTAAAATCATTCCTAGCTTCTGCACCTAAAGCCATTCGCATGGTTCCTGTTTTCAATTTTTTCAGAATACGATCGGTGATACTAATTCCCTCTGGAAAAATGATGACTGCCCCACCCTTTTCTAATATCTCGTAAACTTTTTCAAATGTTTCATCATTCTTATGCGTCATTTGAGGATCATGTTCCTTCCGATAAATAGGAATCATACTAAATTTCGGCAAAATCCATTTCGCAAATTTGGATCTGAATGCTTCGCCTTTAGCGATAAAATGAATTTTACGATTAGCAGCAATCGCCATTACTATCGGGTCCATAAAAGTACTTGGATGATTTGCCACAATTAATAATGGTTTATTAGAGGGAATATTTACCCTACCTTTTACTTTGAAGGAGCTAAAAAATAACCTGACAGTTATTTTGAAAAGACTAAGGAGCAAATGATAAATCATAATGCAAATTACAGAATAAAAACCATGTCAATACTTAACTTAAGTTAAATAAATAAAAATAGGCTAGAAATTTGAACCAATTGCTTTGTATCTTGTACAGTCTCATACTAAAGTAAAAACAAATGAAAACCATTATCTCCAAATTAGCTATTACACTCTTGATATTCATGGGTGTAAATACTGCTTTTGCGCATGAAGAAGAATCTAAAAGTAAAAGAGTCAACCCTTTTTCCATAAATAAAAGAACAATTGATTCGAGCTTAGCTGATGGTACAGCCAAAATCCTAGTAACTTTTTATGCTAATGGAGAAAAATTCACTCAATCAGTACAAGTAGGTATGAACGAAGAAAGTTTTTATCGCACTCCCGATATTAGTGGAAATATCGCATTAAATACAACAAAAGGTAAGTATAAATTATTTTTTCATGTTTCGGGTTACGAAGAAGTAATTTCTGATTCGGTGAAAGTAAGTAATCAAGAAATTGTTGAAACTACTGTTAGATTTTATGCAGAATCACGAAATGATATTAGAGTATTAAAACCAGTAATTTATGCTTATCCTAAAGAAGAAATGAATGTAAAAATTCAATTGGATATAAATGGGAAATTAGGATTTACTTGGCCTGTTTATCACGAAAATTGGAGTTTCACTGCATCACCTAATGGAAATATAAAAATGGATGGAAAAGAATACAATTATTTATTTTGGGAATCAGAAATGCCAGAATATGCATTAGATAAAATGGACAATACTGGTTTTTTAGTTGCTGCAGATACTTTACTTTCTTTCTTAGAAAATAGCTTAGATCAAATGGGATTCAATTCAAAAGAATCGGCTGATTTTATTACATTTTGGTATCCGTTGATGATGGTGAATGAAAAAAACCATGTACAATTTTTATTCAATGAAAGTTGTGATACCTACGCAAAATTAAATATTACTCCACAACCTGATCATATTTATCGAGTAGGAATGGTTTGGAAAAATGCAACCACAGAATTTATACCTGAACCTCAAATTATTCCTGCAATAAATCGCGAAGGATTTACAGTGATTGAATGGGGCAGAATGGAATCGAAATTATTATTTATAAATGAAAATTAATTATGAAAACATTATTCAAAATTATCTTCTTAATGGTTTTGGGATTTTCCAATTTAAATCTTTATGCACATAAAGAATCGAAAAAATATGAGGAACAAGAGAAATATACCATTACTAAACGGTATACTGACACCACATTGAAAGAAGGGGCCTCAAAATTCATTTATACATTCCAAGGATTAAATGGTTTAGAGAAGAAAAAAATTATCCGTTTGGGATTAAACAAAACTGAATATAAAATTACGACTGATACTAATGGCGTTTATGTTCAAACTGTTAAAAAAGGAAATTACAAATTGTATTTCTACGAAAGCAAAGCAACTCAAGAAGTGATTACCGATACCGTCAAGATAAAAAACAAAGAAGTAATTGAAATAACAATCCGATTCAGAGAACAATATCGAGAAAACATGAGGGTGAAAAAACCAGTGATCTATGTTTATCCTCAAGAAACAATAGAAGTAAATATCCAATTAGAAGTAAAAGGAAATTTATCGTTCACTTATCCAGAATATAAAGATGGTTGGAATTTCACAGCAACACCAGATGGTAATATTTCTATGAATGGAAAAGAATACAATTATTTATTTTGGGAATCGGAAATGCCCGAATATAAATTAAGCATGAATGATCATTCAGGCTTTTTAGTTTCATCAGATACTTTACTTGAATTCTTAGAAGGTAGTTTAACTAAAATGGGATTCAATTCAAAAGAATCGGCTGATTTTATTACATTTTGGTATCCGTTGATGATGGTGAATGAAAAAAACCATGTACAATTTTTATTCAATGAAAGTTGTGATGCCTACGCAAAATTAAATATTACTCCTAAGCCAAATCAAATTTATCGTGTGGGAATGGTTTGGAAAAATGCAACCACAGAATTTATACCTGAACCGCAAATTATACCTGTCATAAATCGTGATGGATTTACTGTTATCGAATGGGGCGGAATGGAATCGGAATTATTATTTATCAATGAAAATTAATTAAAATGAAGACTTTAATCCAATCGACTTTTCTGGTTTTAATATTGTTTTCGCCATTATTTTCATTGGCAGGAACAGAAACTTTAGAAAGAGGAAAATCTATTCCTGCTTTCATGATTACGGAAAGGAAAATTGATAAAACTTTGAAAAAAGGAGAATCTAAATTTGAATTCACCTTCTTTTTAGATAATGGAAATTACAAAGGAGGAATTCAAATTGGGATAGATGACACTTCTTTTATAAAGACGATGAATATGCAAAATATCATCATTGAAAAAACAAAATCAGGGTATCATAAACTTTATTTTTATATAGAAGGTTATTTGGAAGTAATACAAGATTCCGTAAAAATAGATTCAAAAGAAGTTATTAAAGCAGAGATAAGATTTACATCCGCAGATCCACAAATGATTATTACCGTTGATAAACCTGTTATTTATGTTTATCCAAAAGAAAAAATGGATGTAAACATTCAATTAAATACAGTGGGGAAATTAAACTTTACTTATCCAACATATAAAGAAGGTTGGAATTTTACTGCTTCCCCTGATGGAAATATTGCGATGAATGGAAAAGAATACAACTATTTATTTTGGGAATCTCAAATGCCAGAAAATACATTGGCGAAAAATGAGAATACTGGCTTTTTAGTAGAAACAGAAACTTTACTTTCGTTTTTAGAAAGTAGTTTAACCCAAATGGGATTGAACTCGAAAGAACAAGCAGATTTTATTACCTATTGGTATCCTCGAATGATGGTGAATGAAAAAAACCATATTCATTTTATGTTTAATGAAGCTTGTGATTCGTATGCCGAATTAAAAATAACACCACAACCCGAGAATGTTTTTAGAGTTGGAATGGTTTGGGCAAAAGCCGCCAATGATTTTATTCCAGAAATTCAGGAAATTCCTTCTGTTATTAGAAATGGATTTACGGTAATTGAATGGGGCGGAACGGAAGTAAACACACTTTTTAATTCTGAGAAATAATGAAGAATTTATTATTGATTATTTTATTAATCACTCAAACTATCCCTGTTTTTTCGAAAGAAGAAATAGAAAAAAGAAAATCTGTTTCTGCCTTTGTCATTACAGAAAGAAAAACGGATACCAAT
>CAMBFX010000171.1 GCA_945865695.1 Chryseobacterium gleum
TCTTCTTTTTCGGGTTTCAAATATTCAATATTTATTTGTCCACTCATTGATTCGAAACCATTCACTACCGAACCTGCTCCTTTTGTAATTTGAATGGCTTCCACCCAAGGGCCAGGAATAAAAGTTGTTCCATAAGAAGAAGAAAGTCCTCTGTTCATTGCAGTATTTTCAGTGAGATTCTGAATATAAATTCCGCTCAAACCTAACATTTGTATAGTGCGTAATCCAGAAATAGCATCACTGTAAACAGCATCGATTGATGCATTCGATTCGAAACTTTCAGATAGATTACAACAAGCTGCTTTTTTCAATTCTCCTTTTGTCATTGTTTCGAGATTGATAGGACGAATCATGCTAATTTGTGTAGAAAGATTTCTTGCTGTTACTACAGCGCCTTCTAATTCACGAAAATCTTTCAATACGAATTCATATTCTCCTGCTTGAATAATGGAAACGGTATCGTTGGCATATCCGATATAACTTATTACCATAGAAACTGGAAAATTACTAACTTTAAAATCAAATCTACCGGAGGTATCGGTTACTGTTCCTTTTTGATTTTCCAGATTATAAATATTTACTCCAGGAACAGGAATTTTCTTTTCGTCTATAATTTCTACAACTATTCCTGTGATCGTTTGCGAAAACGCATAGGAAGGTGTAATTAGTATTAAGTAAAATATAAATTTTTTAAACATGAGAAATGATTATTGATTATTGAATAATTTTGAGAATCTCCTAAATAAGGAGTTACAACTTCAATAAAAAATCAAATAATAAGAACAGAATGCAGATGAAGAATATCTGCGGGAGGAATAATTAATGGGGGAGAATTTATTTCTGAAATTAAATCTGTAGAAAGTAAATTTAATTTGAATTCAGGAATGATAACAGGAACAGAAATAATTGGAGAAGAAATTAAAATATTTTTTTTGCTGCTGAATTCATTTAATTTCCATTGAGCTGTAAAATCATCTTGCGTGCAACATCCAGGCTTTTTAATTTCAGTAATTGATTTTGATTTTTGAGTTTTCGCACAACAATCATGCTTTACCTCTTTATTAATTGATGGATGTTTGTCTTTACAGCAATTATCCAATTTTGTAAAACTCAAAGTTGTTTCGTTTTCTTCTGTACAAAAATGATTGTAAACGGTAACTCCTGCGGTGTTCACCAAGATGGCAATTACCATAAAAATACTCAGAATTGATGTTGTAGCGCGTTTCATTTCATACAAATGTAAGATAAACATGACTAACCTTTAGCGGTTTTAAGATATTTTAACGGTTAAATGGAGAATAAAGTTCATTACATTCCTAGATTCCTTAATTTTGGGGTATGGAAACGACCAAAGCTTACCCCACGACAATATATGCGGAGATGACTCCGAATCCGGCTACGATGAAATTTGTGGCTAATAGATTAATGATTCAACACGATGCCGTGGCTGAATTTATGACCAAAGCTGAAGCGAAAGGATTTTCCCCTTTAGCCGAGCAATTATTCCAATTTCCATTTGTGAAATCGGTTTTTATTGCCGTAAATTTTGTAACCATCACCAAAAATGATTCAATCGCTTGGGAATATATTACGATGGAATTACGTGAATTTGTTTCAGATTATTTAAGAAACAATGAATGGGCAGTAACAGAAATTCCTCCTGTGAAAAAAGACGAAAAGCCAGTGAATACCGTTCAATTATTAAATCCCGATTCATTATCTGAAATAGATAAAAAAATTATGGGAATATTGGATGAGTTCGTTCGTCCTGCTGTAGAAAATGACGGAGGTGCTATTCATTATAAATCATTTGACGAAGGTAAAGTGAGTGTTATATTGAGAGGATCTTGTAGTGGTTGTCCATCTTCACAAGCTACTTTAAAACAAGGAATAGAAACGCTTTTAAAACAGATGATGCCAGAGGTGACGGAAGTGGTTGCTGAGGAGGTTTAGAAAGTGGCAGCGGCAGATGCAATCAGAAAATACCAGAAGAAAGTAAGTAGTCTTATTCGTTTAACTCAAAGTTGCTTTCTTTGAAATTAAATCCTTAAATCTGTATAATAAAGAGATTTTTACATGCAATAAATTCGATGAATAATAAATTTCATTAGAATAAGAGGATGACTTACTAACAAAGTACAAATTTGAAAAATGAAATAGAATTTCTCCTTTAATTTCACAAATAAATCTATTTTTCAGAAATTTTATCCTCATTGAAATACTTGGCGATAAGAATAAATTGGAAGTACTTATTTTAAGATCTGTGCTTGTTGAATTACCATATGTATAAGAATAACTCTCACTATAAATCCCCGCTGGAGTATTTGAATATTCACTATATCGCTCCCTAATTAAACTATCTTTAATGATATTTTGCTTCAAAGCGAATGATTTTCCAATGTTTAATCCAAAAACAAAAGAAACTTGTTCCTTAGGACGTACATGATAACCTACATTTATGGAAGTATATAAGGATGGTATATCATTCTCATATTTTAATGTAGTAGTGGTTTTTGATTTAGAATACTGTCCTTGATATTGTCCATGACTATAGCTTTCCCAGTAACCAATATTTTCATTGATTCTAATCTTAAGAAAATTCAATTCTGAATATATACCAATTATTACTGAATTCTTTTCAAACTCACCAGAAAAAGAATAACACATAAAATATTTATCATTTAATGTCGCCTTACCATCATGAATAATAAAACTACTTTTCCCAAGTCCGAAACCAAGATTAATATTCTGACTCCTTCCAATAAGATGAATCGTCAGAAATAAATATGAAAAGAGTAAAGCTTTTTGCATTCCAAAACTAGATTAATCGCATTTATAAATATAACCATTAATAAAATTAAAAATAAATATAATTTATTCAAAGCTTAACCGGTTGATTTATTGAATATTAAACAAACTGATTGATTAAACTAAGAAACACTTTATGGAATCCCACCCTTTCTCACATCTATAGAGAAACACAATTATTACTTTAAAACACATGATTATGAAATGGAGCATGAAACACAAATTAAGTTCGCTGGTAGAAGCTACCTCATGCGGAATTCCATCTAACCTATTAAAAACAAAAAAAAATCAGATGAAAAAGACAAAAAAAGCAGTTTTAATCACAAGTATGCTGATGGCTGCATCGGTTTTTTTCACCGCGCAAAAAGTAAATGCTCAAGGAAGCTATGGAGAAATTCGTGGTAGAGTTTGGGAAGATTCTACAAAGGCATTTGGACAACCGGGAGCCAATGTATTTATAAAAGTTGGAGGTGAAATTCTTGGAGCCGCCACTGATGTAGATGGAAGATTTGTTATTAAACCAGTAAGTCCGGGCTCTTATAATTTAACTGTAACTTACATTGGTAAGGATACCATCATGAAACCAATAACAGTAAATCCAAATATGTCTTCATTTGAAAATGATTTAGTGATGTCAGAAGGTGGTATTACACTCGGGCCAGGGGCGATTGCTACTGGATTAAGAGAGAAATTGATTAATCCTGAAGAAACATCTGTAAAATCTATATCCTATAAAGACATTAAAAATAATCCGAATTTAAGAAGTCCGAAAAAATTGTTACAAAGTATGACTTCTGATATTGTGGTAAGTGAAAACGGAAAAGATGCGTATGTTCGAGGAGGAAGATCGGATGCATCGGTTTATTTTGTGGATGGTGTAAAAATGTCAAATATTGGAAATGTACCAGGCGTTGCAATAGGAAATGTGACTGTTTATACAGGAGGAGTTCCAGCGAAATACGGGGATACTACCAGTGGAGTTGTAATTCTAGAAACTAAAAGTTATTTTGATTTGTATAACGAATGGTTATATTCTCAAGGCAAGTAAAAAAAACCTAACTTTAGATTCTTGATTACAAAAACAAAATATCAAAATATGTCGGATGAAGAGGTGGTAAATAATTACCGCCTCTCGTCTGATAAACAATTTGTGGGAATTCTATTTGAAAGATATTCTCCTCTTGTATTTGGTGTTTGCTTAAAATATCTGCGTAATAAAGATGAAAGCAAAGATATGGTGGTGAATATTTTTGAAAAGTTAATGGTTGATTTAAAAAATTTCGACATTCAAAAATTCCGTCCTTGGTTACATTCGGTAACGCGCAATCACTGTCTGATGTTTTTACGCAAAGCCAATCGCCCCGGAACTGAGAGAGACATTGATGATTTACAAAATAAATTATCCACCTCCGCTGAAGCTTCGGTGGACGAGAGGGAAATTCAACTTTCTCATTTAGAAAAAGCGATGGAAGAATTGAATGACGAACAAAAAATCTGTGTGACTTTGTTTTACTTGAAAGATAAATCTTACCAAGAAATAGGAGAAGAAACAGGTTGGGATATGAATAAAATAAAAAGCTATATCCAAAACGGCAAACGAAACCTAAAATTAATTTTACAAACCAAAAATGAAATCGTCTGAATTTTTAAATAAGAACAATCCAGTTACCCGCGAGGAGATGCAACAATATCTAGATGGGAAACTTTCTTCTACAGATAAAATCAAGGTAGAAGAAAAAATGCTGGATGATGAATTCTCTTCGGAAGCTTCGGAAGGATTCATGGAAAATAATGTTGCGTTTGCGGAAGTAAGTTCATTGAATGCTGCATGGGATGCGAAAACTAAAACGCCACAAATTAAAACAACTAATTACAAATATTGGTTTATTGGAACATTGGTCGTTGCCATTATTTCCATTTCAGTTGTCGCTTATTTATTAACTAATACAGATAAACCAACTATAGAAGAAAATAAAATTGCGGAGAATAAAGTAGAAGAAAATATTCCTGATAAAATGATATCATCAAAAATAGTAATGACGGATGAACAATTAAAAGAAGAAATAATTGAAATCAAAGAAGCGACAAATATTTCAGAGAAAAAGCAAATCACCTATGAAAAAACAATTGCGGCTCAACCTACCACAGTAGAAACAAAAATTCCAGAAGAAGTAATTGTTGCTAATCTCGATAATGTGGATGGAAAAAAAGTAGAAGAAATTGAAGTAAAGGAAAATAAAAAAATCGTTGAGTCGAATGTAAAAATGCTTTACATTAAAAATTTAAAAGCGGTCGACTACTCTATTTTATATACCAATCATATTGCGAAAAAAGAATGGATTTTGACTGGAACCACTGCTGATAAAGAAACTTCGGTTTCGGAGGGAGTAATGGCCGAACATATAATAAAATACATTCCTTATAAAGATTTTTTGATTGAAGGCTTGACTAAATTTTCTAAAAACGATTACAAAGGAGCGCTTGGACATTTGCTCACCATCCAACAACAATATCCAGATGATGTAAATGCTTCATTTTATAGTGGCTTATGTTATTATAATCTAGGAAAGACAAGAAATGCAATTACTATGTTTGATAAAACCATTGGAAATTCAATTACTACTTTCAAAGAGGAATCAGAATGGTATAAATCATTAAGTTTATTGGAAGACGGAAAAAAATCGGATGCAAAAGAATTGATGAAGAAAATTGAAAGTGAAGGTGGTTTTTATGCGAAGGCGGCAAGAGAGAAGTTGAAGGGAATGAAATAATGGAAAATAAAAACTATCTCACGACTAAAAGGAGTAAATGAAAAATGAAAAAAATAATCCCGAGAAATACTTTTGTCAAAAAATACAAAATAGCCAACACTTACAATCAGTGCTACGTGCAAATAGTTTTTGCACTAAAATACAGACAAAATCTAATCGCTAAAAATATCCGAGAAAAAGTTGAAAAATATATAACAGGAATCATCCATCAAAAAAATCAAAAATTGCTCGCTATCTATTGTAATCCTGATCATATACATATTTTAGTTAGTCTAGATACTAAAATCGCCATTGCTGACTTGGTGCGAGACATAAAAGCAAACTCATCAAAATTTATTAATGAAAACAAATTAACTCAAAAAATCTTCGCTTGGCAAAAAGGATACAGGTCGTTCTCTTAATCTAAAAAGGAAATTTCAAGAAAACATCAAAACACTGATGTTAATAAACAAAAAAAATAATGAAATTAAACCGCAAAGGCGCAGAGATCCGCGAAGGGAAAACAGATTAATCTATTAAGTAATATGTTTAAAATTCGCAAAGCGAATGCTCTGCGTACTCTGCGTCTTTGCGGTTAAAAATTCTTAAAGGTTCTCAAG
>CAMBFX010000172.1 GCA_945865695.1 Chryseobacterium gleum
TTTTATTCGATGAATCATTTGTTCAAATATAATTGAAATATTAACTTTGGGAAAAGTTCATCTATGAAAAAGTATAGTTTTTTCTTTTTATTTCTACTTATTTCATATAATTCCTTTACTCAGGATTTATTCGACCCCAAAAACACTAAGATTGTAATGGCTGGTGTTTTGAAATGGGAAGACTCATCTGTTTCGACTTTTAGTGATCATCACCGAAAAGACCAAGAACTTTATGATTTATTTATCGAAATGGGAGTTCCAAAGGATAATATTATTTTGATGTTGGATAAAGAGGCCACTTTAGCATCCATGAAAACCAATATTAAGAAGAAAATGGAAGAGGGAGATGCAAATTCAACCTTCATTTTCTATTATGCAGGACATGGAGTAAAAGCAGGAAAAAAATATTTTTTCTGTAATTATGATATGAAAGCAAAAGCAGAAACAAGATTTGATGTTTCTTATTTGAGCACAACAGCGAAAAAAAGTTTCAAAGGAAAAAGAATTATTTTGATGGCCGATTGTTGCTATTCTGGTTCATTATTAAATGAAGGACTAAAAATTTCAAAAAAAAAGAAGGAAGTAGTGGTGATGTGTTCGGCAACTTCTTCTAATATTTCAACGGGAAACTGGACTTACACGCAGACAATTTTAGATAACTTCAGAGGAAAAAGCGAAGGTGATAGAGATAAAAATGGAGAAATTTCTCTCAAGGAATTATCAGTAGAAATTAAAGACGCGATGAAATTTCGTGAGCGACAATTAAATGGCTTTGCAACGTATGGTGTGGATGCATCAAAAGTGGTTGTTCAAAAATTGGCGAAAGGAGAAAAGAAAGGAGATAAGTCAGAGAATGGATTTACCATAGATCAATATGTTCATGCTTTGTTAGAAGGAAATTGGAAACCGGGACGAATAAAGTCGTTAAACTTAGATGATGTAACTGTTGAGTTTTATAATTATTCGGATAAAAAGGAAGAGATTATTCATAAAAAGTTTGTTCGAGCCATGCAAACTCCTGATTATTCTTCATTGACAAAAATGGAAGTAGAATGGGAAAAGAAATGGTATAAAGCCGAAATAAAAAAAACAGACGGTGATTTTTATTTTATTCAATATGATGGCTATGATGAAACATGGAATGAATGGGTGATGTATGACAGAATCAAAACAGGAGATGAAAAAAACACAAAAGTGCTATGGAATACTGGTTGGTATGATGGAATTATTTTGCAAGAAAAAGACAATAACTATTTTATAACCTACAAAGGTTACGGCCACACTTGGGATGAATGGGTAACTAACGACAGAATAAAATAATTTTTTAATAATCAATAATTAATCACTCCTTGGGATTTACCCGTTTCATAGCTAGAAGATATCTTTTTGCCAAAAAATCACAACAGGCAATTAATATTATTTCGTGGATTTCCATTACAGGAATCACTTTCTGTGTGGCAGCTATGATTATTATTTTATCCGCGATAAATGGTTTAGAAGGATTAGTGGAAAGAATCTATAGTTCATTTGATGCCGATATTAAAATCACTTCTATGGAGGGAAAAACTTTTGATAGCAAGATTTTTCCATTGGAGGATTTGAAAAAACTAAATGCTATTTCATTTGCTAGTGAAACAGTAGAAGAAATTTGTATTTTGAAAAATGGCGATCAATGGGTGCATGCAGTGATGAAAGGCGTGGACCAAGATTTTGTAAAAATGAGTATGCCCGATTCATTAATTGTAGAAGGAGATGCCATAGTTAGCGATGCTGCTTTACCTATGGTAATTGTAGGCGGTGGAATTTCAGATCGATTGAATATGCAACTCACAGGCGCACTTGGAAATCGTACATTATTGAAAATTTATGCTCCTGTTCGCTCTCGAAAATTCACTCCAACGGCAAAAATGTTTGAAGAGGCAATGGTGCCCGTTGCTGGAATATTTTCGGTAAATCCTGAATATGATTTTCGGTACATTATTACGAAAAAAGAATTTGCGCAAGAATTAATGGAATACGGTTCGCATATCACCGCTGTGGAAGCTAATTTAAAATCCGGTTCAGATCCTGAAACGGTGAAAGCTGAAATTCAAGAATTGGTCGGTAGTAAATTTACAGTTAAAACAAAAGCCGAGCAAAACGCGTTGATGTATCAAGTAAATCAGAGTGAAAAATGGTTTGCATTTATCATGTTGCTTTTTGTATTGGTGTTAGCCGCATTTAACATTATGGCTTCTCTTACTATGTTGATTATCGATAAAAAGAATGATGTGATGATTCTCAAAAGTATGGGGGCCACTTCTTCCAATATTCGAAATATATTTTTCTTCGAAGGCTTTTACATAAATTTATTCGGAGGTTTTTTAGGAATTCTCATTGGTGTTGGAGTGACTTTACTTCAATCTAATTTTCATATTGTAAAAATGCAAGGAACCATTATTGATTATTATCCGGTGGCGCTACAAATGAAAGATTTGTTGTTTGTTTTTATCGCACTCACCATCGTAGGAATTATTTTTTCCTGGTTGCCCGTAAGATTTTTAGTGAAACGATATGCCACAGGTGTTTTGAAACAGGATTGATTTTTTAGCCACTAATTTTCTCTAATCACACGAATTTTTTAGAAATTTCCGAAGGAAATAAATCCTTTTAAAATCCAATTGAGCAAAACTGTGTTTAATCATTAAAATCTGAAAAATCCGCGGCAAAAATTCTTCTCTTCATTTCCGTGCGCCTATGCTGAAGCTTTAGCGCAAGCATAAGGAAATAAATCTGTGAAAATCCAAATAAGCATTCTTGTATTGCAATCTGTGTAATCTGTGTAAATCCGTGTCTAAAATTCTTTAATCTTTCCTCACACAAAACTATACCCCGCAAAATGATTCTTCACTTCCGCCAGCACCGCTTTTATTTCATTTTCATCCAATGAAGTCACCAACTTTTGTCTGTACTCTTTAAAGTGCGCAATATTTCTAAAATAATTCGAATAATGTCTGCGCATTTCCACAATACCTTCGTGTCTTCCTTTCCATTTCAACGAAAAATCCAAATGTTGCATGGCAGCTTCCACTCGATTATCAATCGTTGGTGGAGGTAAATGATTTCCCGTTTTCATAAAATGTTTAATCTCATTAAAAATCCAAGGGTAACCAATACTCGCTCTACCAACCATAATTCCATCTACACCGTATTTATTTTTTAATTCCAATGCTTTCTCAGGAGAATCCACATCACCATTACCAAAAATCGGAATCGTTATTCTAGGATTGTTTTTCACTTCTCCAATCAATTCCCAATCGGCCGAACCTTTGTACATCTGTACTCTCGTTCTTCCATGAATACTCAATGCTTTTATTCCGATATCTTGTAATCTTTCTGCCACCTCCATAATATTTTTACTGCTATCATCCCAACCTAAGCGTGTTTTTACGGTTACAGGTTTGTTCACCGCTTTCACTACTGCTTCTGTTAAGCGAATCATCTTTGGAATATTTTTAAGAATTCCTGCGCCCGCTTCTTTGCAAACAACTTTTTTTACTGGGCAACCATAATTGATATCAATCAAATCGGGATTGGCTCGTTCGCAGATTTGTGCGGCTTCAATCATTGATGATTCTTCACCCCCAAAAATCTGTATTCCTATTGGACGTTCGTATTCGAAAATATCTAGTTTACGTAAACTCTTTGCTGCATCACGAATCAATCCTTCTGAAGAAATAAATTCAGTGTACATTAAATCGGCTCCATGTTGTTTACACAATGCACGGAAAGGTGGGTCACTCACATCTTCCATGGGTGCCAACAACAAAGGAAACTCTCCTAATTCTATATTTTCTATCTTTACCATTCGAATTAATGCAAAGGTACGAAGACAGAATCAAAATGATCTCCGGTGACCGACTTTAATGTCTTTTTCTTTGAAGAAAATCCCGATTCGGGGGCCAATAAACAGGAATCTAGGTTTGAATAGTGTAAATCCAACAAATAAATCTACGAAAGCATGTAGTTTAGGTGATATTTTAATATCATTTCCAATTCCCGATTCAAGAGATGGAGTAAAACGATTCACGCCTCTGAAATTACCTAATTCATCAGTTGTGTATTGATTGGTTTTAATTAGATAATCCAATCCGATATATTCTTTAAAATGCCAATTTTTTTTGAAATAGAATCCTCCTTCGATTTGCAATGAAATATAATGATTATGGAAATTATTTTTTAATTCAGGAAGGAAGCCGTTTCCATAAAAAGTATTTCTACGAATTCCTCGATCAGCATAGCTTAAAAAAATCGAAATAAAATTGTCTTTATCATAAAGTTCCTTTCTTATTCCTATTGATAGTATAGTATGATAAGCATTGTAATAAATATTAGCAGATTGATTGGAATTCAAAAAGCCATTAATGCCGTTTGAATATTGAAAAGTAAAATGAACTTTAGAAGAATCAATTTCTTGTGCTTTAATTTCGATGGTAACAAGTAAAAGAAGATAAACAATAATTTTTTTCATCAAAAAATAGGTATCATTAAACTAAACATAATCGTACGACTATAAAACTCATAATAGTTTCGTTTGATATTTTTATAGTTCGAGTAGCTAATTAAAAACTTGTATTTTTTGTCTTGAATCAGTATTCCAATTCTTCCATTTAATGACATATTGTAATTCGATCTTTTAGCCTCTAACACCAATCCAACTGGAAAAGTGAGATTTGACGGAGTTTCTACAGTATGTGAATTGGGAAGATTATATACAATTCCAAATTCCATAAACCCACCTAAGAGTTGGTTTTTTTATTTGAATAAAATCCAACATTTAAAGGGATGTCGATATAATTGGTAATTATGCGATAATTTTCGTATCCTGGAAAATAATGATAACCGCCTCTTTTTATACTATTGATTCCTGTTTTAAAATAGATATTTTTCTTTTCAAAAGGTAAATAACAAAAATTAGTTCCAATCGGAAAACTCACTAATTCCACTTTATAATAAAAACTGGAAGATTCAGGCATCGAACTAATGGAGATGCCAAATTCTGGAGTTAAAAAGAATCGTTTAGAGGAAATAGTATCACTTTGAGCATTTAAAGAAACGATCGAGATAAAGCAGAAAGCGATTTGAATTAAATATCTCATTTATTTCTAATTTACTGATAAATATAAGGAAACTCTCCTAATTCTATATTTTCTATCTTTACCTTCGAAATCACACTAAGGTACGAAGAATAGAAGAGAATGAAATCTGATTTATTAAGAAGTCTTGGCCCCGGAACTCAGTTGATGATGGTGATTCTCATCGCCTTTTTCACTCTTTTCTTGATGCAGATCACAGCTTTTTTGGTGGTTCGTCCCATTTGGAATGTCAATATTTTTGAGAACATTGAGGAAATTTCCAAATTAAACACATCCGAATCGATTCAAATTACAAAGACGATTCAAGTGTTTTATCATTTAGGAACATTTTTATTGCCCGCACTTATTTTCAGAAAATTATTCGGACATCCTAATAAACCATTCTTTGTTTTGGAGGCGAAACAAGAATCATCTGTTTGGATAACGGCAGGTTTATTTTTTATGATTGCATTTCCACTAATTAATTTGATTCATTTAGCGAATTTGCAAATTCCTTTGGCAGAATCGATGGTAAGTGATGATGCTAATTCAACAGATATGTTGATGAAATTATTAGGTGGCGAAGGAATCGTTTTATTATTGGTAAATATTTTTGTTTATGCCATTATTCCAGCCATAGGAGAAGAATTTTTATTTCGCGGAGTGATACTTCGTCAAATTGCACTTTCTACCAAAAATATTCATTTATCGGTTTGGGTAACGGCTGCTTTTTTCAGTTTTATTCATGGAGAAATGACCGTTTTTATTCCTCGTTTTTTAATGGGCGCAGCATTGGGATATATGTTTGTTTGGAGCGGAAGCATTTGGTTAGGAATTGTGGCTCATTTATTCAATAATATTTTAAGCATTATCATCATCAATGCTGTTCTTAATGGTAATTTGGATTCAGGTTATGATATGTTGGGCGCGCGACCAGAAGATATGATGTATTTAATTCCTTCTATCATTTTAGTAGGAATGGGATTAATTTATCTCTATAAAAAACGCAACACTAGTTACCGT
>CAMBFX010000173.1 GCA_945865695.1 Chryseobacterium gleum
GAAATCCTTGAATTGGTGGATGTTCAACCGGCCCCATCGGTTTTATTGGATTCAAAAGCCAAATGGTTGGTACTTTCTTATCGAGATGCTTTTTTATCACTCGAAGAATTAGCAGAACCCGAAGAGAAATTGGCAGGAATGAGAATTAATCCCGAATTACATTGTCGAAGCCGTGTAAATTATTTGAAAAAATTGACGGTTCAAAACATGACAGATGGTAAGGAATTATCCCTAACAGGTATGCCTGAAAATTTAAAATTTACTAGTCTTCAATTTTCTCCAGATGAAAAATATTTATCATTCGTAAACGCTTCTGATAAAGGTCTTGAAATTTATATCATAGAATTGGCAACAGGAAAAGTTACCTCTCCTTATGCCGGACATTATCTCAGTGCTATTTTTGGTTCAGGTTATACTTGGTCTAATGATGGGCAATATTTGATTTTGAGCATTTGCCTTTCTTCGAATAATAAAATGCCAAAATTCTTTAAGAAACCTTTACCAACAGGTCCAGCTATTCAGGAATCTTCTGGAAAAAAAGCACCAGTGGTTACTTATCAAGATTTATTGAAAAATAAAAATGATGAAAATCGTTTTGATGAATTGGTTTCTTCTACTTATGTAAAATTAACTTTAGATGGAAATTTTAGTTCACTTTTACCAATAGGAATTTATATGGGAGTGAATCAATCTCCCGATGGAAAATATTTTTTGGTGAGCGAATTGAAAAAACCTTATTCGTATATCGTTCCCGTTCAAAGATTCCCAATTACTGAAAGATTGATTGATGATAAAGGAAACGCAGTTAAAACAATTAACGAAGCTCCGTTGATAGAATCATTGCCAACAGGAAATGATGCGGTGCAAACAGGAATGCGTGAAATTGAATGGAGAAATGATGAACCTGCCACTTTATATTGGGTAGAAGCATTAGATGGGGGAGATCCTGCTAAGGAATCAGAATATAGAGATGCTGTTTACGAGATGAAAGCGCCTTTCGATGCGAACAAAAAACTTTTACTTAAAACAAAAAATCGATTCAGTTATATGGTTTGGGGAGATAAGAATCTCGCGATTGCTTATGATAGCTGGTTTAAGAATAGAAATACAAAAGTGTATCTGATAGATCCAGAAAAACCAAAGCAGGTGGCGGATATTTTATTTGATTACTCCTCTCAAGATTATTATAATAATCCAGGAAGTTTTCTAATGGATAAAAATGCTTTGTTACAAAATGTTTTACTTTTTTCGAAGGATAAAAAGAAAATGTATATGAGTGGCGAAGGTTATTCTGCTGAGGGAAATAAGCCTTTTTATGCGGAATTTGATTTAAAATCAAAGACCAAAAAAATGCTTTGGCAAGCGGATGGAAAATCTACCTATGAAAGATTTATTAAGTTGATTGATCCGATTAAAAAAACATTTTTGACTTCTATTGAAACTAATGATGAAATGCCGAATGTTTATTTTCGCACCGCTGGATCAAAAGCAAAACCGATACAAAAAACATTTTTAGAAAATCCTTTCAAGAAATTTTCGGTAGTGAAAAAAGAAAAAATAAAATACAAACGGGCCGATGGAATTGACTTGGATGCGATGATGTATTTGCCAGCAGGATTTGATAAATCAAAAGGAGAAAAATTACCACTCATCATTTGGGCATATCCAACCGAATTTAAAGACAACAAAGCAGCGGGACAAATAAAAGAATCTCCACATAAATTTACTCGTCCGAGTTATGGTTCACCTTTGTATTGGGCAATGAAAGGTTATGCGGTATTGGATAATGCATCTTTTCCAATTATTGGCGAAGGGGATAAAGAACCGAATGATAATTTCATTACGCAGTTAGTTGCAAACGGTCAAGCTGCAATCGACAAAATGGTGAATGATGGAATTGTTGACCCGAAACGGGTAGCCGTAGGTGGGCATAGTTATGGTGCTTTTATGACAGCGAATTTAATGGCGCATTGTGATTTATTTGCTTGTGGAATTGCAAGAAGTGGTGCATATAATAGAACGCTCACTCCATTTGGATTTCAACAAGAGGAAAGAACCTTCTGGGAAGCGAAAAATTTATATATGGAAATGTCGCCTTTTTATTGGGCAGAAAAAATTAATGAACCTTTATTGATGATTCATGGAGATGCTGATAATAACCCAGGAACTTTTACTTTACAAAGTGAAAGATTATTTGCCGCCATTAAAGGTTTAGGAGGAACAGCAAGATTGGTTTTATTACCGCACGAATCACATGGATATGCCGCAAAAGAAAATGTGTTACATATGTTATGGGAACAAGATGAATGGTTGAAGAAATATTGCCCGAATAATGAGGAGAAATCTACAGGAAGTTGGGTTGACCCCACTGATGGGGATCAATTAAAGTCACAGTTTGATAAAGCGGTATCAACTGGAGATAAATTATTTTCTGTTGCAAAATATGAAGAAGCAAGAGTGAGTTATCAAGAAGCCATTAATAGGGTTCCTGGAGAAAAAATGGTGACTCAAAAAATTGCTGAATGTGATAAATTTCTAGTTACTGAAGTAGAATATAAGCAATACATCACTTTAGGCGATCGTGATTTTGCCGAAATGAAATATGCTTCTGCCATTCATTTTTATCAAAGTGCTTTATCACTAAAGAAAAATGATTTGACAGCTACCAACAAGATTGCAGAGGCAGAAATTAAATTGGCTCATTCAAAAAAAATAGACGAAGATTATAAATCAGCAATTAGTGGTGGTGATATGGCATTAGAGAAAAAGGATTATGATATGGCCATAAAATATTATGAGAAGGCAGCGGGGTTGAAACCAGCAGAGACTTATCCTAAGAATCAAATGGACAAAGCCGCTAAGGCGAAAGAAACTGAGAAATAAAATAATTTTTAATCCTCCCCCTGCCCGCTTTTGATAATTTTATTTTCATTTGAATCAAAGAACCCTTCGGGATTCCAGAGGGGGAGATTTCTCCGAATAATTGAATTGACTTTAATTAATAAAAAAATCCTCCGCAATTAACAGAGGATTTTTTGTTAGAATGAATTTATTTCTTAATTATCAATTTCTTCTTCATCCTTCGATACACTTCGAAGACTCGTTACTCAGGATGACCATTTTCTTTATTTCGTTAAATCTTCAAATCAACAATTCGTATTTATTTTACAGCTTCGATCTTTTTCTTAAACTCTTCTACTACTTTTTTCTGAGCAGCAATTTCTTCTTTCTTTTTCACTTGATCCGATTCATTTTGTTTTATTTTATTTTCAGCCTCAGTGATTTTCTTTTTATAATCTTCGATATCTTCTTGCAAATCTTTTTTATCATCTTCTAAATCTTTTTGTTCATCTTCTTGTTTCCCTAATAATTTTTCGGCAGTTTTTAAATCAACACCAATTCCATCTTTTTGAATTTTTACGGCTAAATCATATACTTTATTTTTCATTATTTTAAATTGATCGGAGTGTTGTGATGAACTCATATAAGCACCACCTAAATCTACTGCAATCATCATTTTAAATCCTTCTCCTTTAATTTCTTCTACTTTTCCATAGATATCAAAAGTATTTTCGCTCATCGCTTTTATTTTGCAATCATCGCCTTTGTATTCGCCTTTATTAGACGAAGTTTTTCCATCCAAATCTTTAAAGAAACTTTTCATAGCATCTTCTACATCGCTTTTACTTTTTGCTGCTACTGTAACAGATAAAGCAGTATGATTTCCCCCACTGAAACTTTCATTGGATTCACGCATTTCAATTTTTTGAGAGAATCCTACCAATGAAAAACAAAGTGCAGTTGTTAGCGTAATAATATTCTTAGTCATCATATTTTTGGTTTTTAATTTGCAAATTCAAAATTCAATACTAAATACTAAATACTCAGTACTCAATACTCAGTACTCAATACTCAATACTCAATACTCAATACTCAATACTCCATACTCCATACTCTTCAATCTCCTCTAATTTAAAACAATTATCGTTCCATTTCTATTCTTAGGCCCAAACTTTAGTGCCCTCACTGCAATTGCTACAGATATCAATAGATTTTCTATCCGTGAGCACATTCTTTCTGAACTGGTTATACTCTTCAGATTTCCAAATCTCAGCAAAAGGTTTTTCTTCCATTTTACCTAATTTGTAACTAGCATCTTTGTCAAAACAACAAGGAACAACAGCGCCATCCCAAGTTATCACACATGAACTCCACATTCTCCAACAATGATCTTCCATGCGATTTTTTAGTACAAATTTTCCATTCGGAAGTTTTTTGTAACGAGCATATTTTTCATTCGTTGGGATTAGTGGATTTCCATTTTCATAATCATAAACTTGTGCAGTTTTCAAACGCACTTCATCTACTTCTAAATCTTTTGCCATTTGTAAAACATCTTCTATCTGATGTTCGTTTGGCTTTACCACTAAAAATTGAAAAATTACATGTGGAGTTTTACTTTTCAATTCTTTTTTGAAACGAATAATATTTCTAGTTCCCTCCAAAACTTTTTCTAGTTTTCCATGAACACGATAAGCCGAATAGGTTTCTTGTGTGGTTCCATCGATAGAAATAATTAATCGATCTAAGCCCGATTCAACTGTTCTTCTTGCATTTTCTTCATTCAGAAAATGAGCGTTTGTAGAAGTAGAAGTATATATTTTTTTTTGTGAAGCATATCTCACCATATCTAAAAAATCTGGATTGATATAAGGTTCTCCTTGAAAATAAAAATTGATGTACAATAAATTTCTTTCTAATTCATCAATGATTTTTTTGTTCATTTCTTGCTTCAAATTTCCAGTGGGGCGAGAAAACTTTTTCAATCCACTCGGACATTCTGGACAACCTAAATTACATGCGGTGGTGGGTTCAATGGAAATACTTACAGGTAAACCTTGATGAATATTCTTTTTAGTAAAACGAGAATATAAAAATGATGTTCGAAGTTTTAAATAATTAATTCCTTTTCGAAAAGAAATTTTTCCAATTAAATTAATTCTATCATTATTAACGGACATGATTAAAATTGAACCCTAAACTGCATAGCAAAAGTACGAGGTGCTTGAACATCTCCAGGTCTACTCATATATTCTAGATTGAATAAATTGTTTACAACGGCAGATACAGTTGCAGCAGAATTAATATTATAGGATAAACGATAATCTACTACTGTATTTCCTTTGTTGTTTTTTGCTCGATAGTCTTTTAGGCCAGGAAGTAAAACATCTCCCAAAGGAATTGGATTTCCTTGGCTGGTATAGGCATAAAGAAACTCAAACGAATTATCGATGTTTACCATGAAACTATTATATCTCACACTAATTCCTGTTGACCATTTCTTATAATCAATTTGAATATCCGATTTAATTAAATGTTTGAATCGATACTTTAGCATGTTGGTAGTGGTATCACTAAAAGAGGCAAGATAGGAAGAGTCATTATTAAGTGTAATTGGATTCATGTAAGTATATCCCGAAAAAATCGAAATATTAAATGGTCCACATTTTCCAGTTCCAACAATACTAAAATCAAAACCAGAAATTCTTGCACGTTCTGAATTTTGCGCACGGAAACCTATGTATTGATAAATATTGTTAAAAGTTAAAACTACAGAAGGTGGATTATAAACTCCAAATGCAAATTCCATCATGTCTTGATATTCGGTTATGAAAAAGGCACCATCAATAAAACCTTTCCATTTTCCAATTTTTATTCCTTGCATAATTCCTAATTCAGCGCTAAATCCTCGCTCGGGAGTAAGATTGGGATTAGGAAATAAATTTAAAGCGCCAACTGCTGTGCTCACGTATTTTTCGGCAATGGATGGATAACGATATCCTTGTCCGAAGGAAGCACGAATGTTGGTATATTCAAAAAGTTTATAATTTACGCCCGCTCTAAATACAGGCTGAACAGGAAATGTGGTGGTGTCTGCACCTCTGATAATTTTAAATGATGAAACAGTTTGGTCAGAATCCATTTTATAATATTCAAAACGGATACCACCAGAAATGGTTAGACGACTTCCAAATTTTTTATCAGCTTGAGAGAAAACACCGATATTATTTCCATCATGATCTCCATATAATTCTGAAGTGACTAAGTT
>CAMBFX010000174.1 GCA_945865695.1 Chryseobacterium gleum
GAATCATTCCATCTGCATGATTCCAAGCAATGGATAATTCCTTTCCATCTTGAAAAGCTTTTAGTGTTTTTCTCACTTTAGATGAATCAGAAAAATCGTTCAGAACAATATTTCCATTTAATCGTTGTTTTTTAAGATTATCAAAATCCATAGTCTCCAAACCATCATGCGAAATGGTTAAATGTTGTTGACGTGTCTTGAATTCGAACGAAAAACCAGCAAATTCTTCGGGAACATCCAATAAGGCCGATAAATCGAATTCTGCTTCATAATCTACACCGTTGGGCAAATTATTTTTTGGTCGAAACTCGATGGTTCGTTGATCTATCCACCAGGTTTCACCTTCAATGGAGGGTGAAAACGAAAATACATTCAAATTAGAGGCTTGATTCAAATCAATGGTTCCTTCATAATCGGTGGCCAAAACCACTCGAATGGTACCTTTATTGGAAATAGTTCCTGAAGTATAGGCCGAGATATAAGTGGCGAACTCAGAATTGATTTTAATCTTCTTTTGCACGGTATTACTACAAGAAGGCATTAGAAAGAAAGCCGAACCCGTTAAAAGGGCGAAGACGGCTAGAATAAGAATTTTACGCATGGCTAGGTTTTTAGTAAAACAAGGTTACGGAGATTAAATTACAAATAATTAAGCTATAAAATAAGTGTGGCTTTAAGTTTATTAAGTGCGGGTTTGAAGCTATTATCTGCTTTTGCTTGGACTGAGTCTAGTCGAAGTGACGGTTTTTTCTATATTTTTGTGAGTATGATTAGGATTATTGGTTTTATAACATCTCTCACCCTTTTGATTTCTTGTGGAGGAAATGAGGATAATGGTATGACTAAAGCTAGGGCCAATAATGTTCAAACCGAAAAGGCAATTAAACCGCTTCCGAAATTGGTAAACAACCGTATTTCTATTAAGCGTCAGTTTGTGCCAGATGAAGATTTAGAAATATTTGTTTTGGATTTGCATGGTGAAACTTTTGAAAACTCTAAACTTTCTTTCGTCATTCTAGATAAAAATCGAGATACACTTTTTGCCCGAAAAAATATCAGTGGAAAGATTTTGCTTACGGGTGCCGATAAAGAAACCGATACCGAAGAAGAACAAATAGAATACATCATTCAAAACATGAGTATGTTTTTTTCGGTGAAGAATTTCTCTACCCCACCCTATACCATTAACGACCCGAATAGCGATGATTTTAATGGTGATTTGAAAGTTTGGGGTGAAATTGATAACGATACTACGGCTATCTGTTTTGAATTCTCACTTCTAGCCAATGGCGGAGCAGAAGTAATGGCTTATTCCAGATTATTGGATAGTATTGTGGTTTATGATAGAACGCATTGATTTAACCTTCGCTTAAGCTACGGTTGATAAAAAGGACAAGGGCGAAAAAGCTTCAATAAATATTTTCCCTTTAATTAATTATCATTTTCGTTAGAATAAATATTTATCATTTAGTAACCACCATTTTCTCTCTTTTCAAAACCGCATCTCCGTTTTCCACTTTCCATACATAAACACCACTTGCCAATTGAATTTGTAGATTTCGAACACCGTTATTCTGCAACAATTTTTCTTCAAAAACTATTTGCCCAATCGCATTATATATTTTGAAAACACCATTTTCAAATTCACCTAAACTATAGTTTAAAGAAAAACTTCCAGTATTTGGATTGGGAAAAATGTTTATATTGAAAATAGTTGAATCAATTGGTTGAACAGTATCTGTTGTATCGATGATTTCTGTTATTGAAACATCATCCACGTAATAGTAAGCTCCATAACCCCCCATAGGATTATAACGAACAGTATCCCAAAAAATTTCTGATGTATCTCTGAATAATCCAATTATAAAATATTGTTCAGTTCCTATTGCAGTATAATTACCAGAAATTTTTGTCCATGAAGAATCATTATTAAGTATTGTGATATTTTCAATATCAGGTTGAAGATTCAACTTACCAATTGTACTTTCGAAATATTGACTTGATGTAAATGATAAACCGATTTTATCAACTGATAAATTAGCACTATCTGCTAATGAAACATTAAATTCAATATTGTAAATCTTTCCAGAATCCAAAATTGTGCTTAAAGAACCACCTATATAATCCAAACTCTGAAAGGAATTAAAAAATGCAATTCCAGCATAAGCATTACCAGAATTAGATGACTGAAATCCAAATAAATTATTTGGAACATCGACATTACTAAAAAATGGTGGACCGTAGACATAACACGAATTAAAATAGTCGGGAGTATTATTTGAAGGGTTAAACCACTGTAAACAATTATTAAATTGACCAATAGCATCTGGACATGATAATGTATCCTCAAATGACGAATTTGAAACCAAATTCTGGGCTAATAAATTTCCCTCCGAAAAAATAGTGAAACAAAACAATATCTTAATTAGCTTTTTCACAAATTACTTACCTTATTATAGATATTTTTCTCGTTTCGATTAATTCATCATCACTTTTTAAAGTTAAATAATATATCCCTTCTGCTAATCCCGATACATCAATCAACTTAATTTTGTCGTTAATTTCTGAAATTAAGATACATTTTCCTGTCAAATCAAAAATGTTCATTTGATAATTTATTTCTAAGTCATCCATAATTCCCGTTCGCGCGGATTTGCAATCCGTGCGCCAACTGTTCTTGTGTCTTCCATTTCAAAATAAAATTAATTTAGGCTTTAATTATAAGGTTTTGAAAAAACATTATCTAATTAATTTTCATAGCGCAAATTTTGTACAATTTATAAAAAAAACGCTACAATTGAAATCTATTCTTCCAAAAATTTAACGATATCTAATTTAGAGTCGTTTTTGAACG
Organism: Chryseobacterium gleum; assembly: GCA_945865695.1. Taxonomy (GTDB): domain Bacteria; phylum Bacteroidota; class Bacteroidia; order Flavobacteriales_D; family UBA2798; genus CAMBFX01. Next base: position 2,855 of record CAMBFX010000174.1, read on the forward strand.
ATTATCGTCCTTAAACGCCCCTTTCCTCCAATAAAACCCACCTCATACAAAAATTTCTTAACCCAAGGCAACTTTCTTGCTGTATATTAGTCTTAGTTTTACATTATGCAAAAGGCGGTCATCGTTTTAGTTATTTTTCTCTCTACTTTGTTTTCTTCAAAGGCAACGCATATTGTGGGCGGAGAAATCTATTATGATTACCTAGGTAATGATATGTATCGAATCACTTTGAAGGTTTACCGCGATTGTAGTTCCAACAATACCAACAATACTCAATTTGATGATCCCGCACCCATTGGAATTTATGAAAACGGAATTTTAATCCAGAATCTAAGTGTTCCCATGCAATCGATGATTAATGTTCCGCCTTTAATCAATGATCCTTGCCTACAAGTTCCGGCCAATATTTGTGTTGAACAAGCCACTTATGTACAAAATATAAATCTTCCTCCTTCCGCTTTTGGATATGATATCGTCTATCAACGTTGCTGTAGAAATCCTTCCATTATCAATATCGTCAATTCATTTGATTACGGAGCTACTTACTATATTCACATGCCTGCAATAGGTTTAGCTGCCAATAATAATAGTCCGCGATTTAGCAATCTTCCGCCATTGGTGATTTGTAATGGATCCAATTTTGTTTTTGATCATTCTGCCACCGATGCAGATGGAGATGTTTTAGTTTATGAATTTTATACTCCCTTTCACGGTGCAGATCCATTGGCTCCTTTACCTAATCCTCCATTACCTCCTCCTTACACCACTATTATTTGGCAAGCAGGTTACAATGTAAATACACAAATTCAAGGAGCGCCTGCATTTAATATAAATTCAACTACTGGATTAATGACTGGTTCCCCGACCACAAATGGCTTACATGTGTATGGAGTAACAGTAAAAGAATTTCGCAACAATGTTTTAATCTCTCAAACTTATCGTGATTTTCAAACCACAGTGACTAACTGTCCTTCGGTTGTGGTTTCTTCGATTCCCGATCAAGTAGAATTTTGTCAAGGTAATTCGATTAGTTTTGGAAATAGTAGTTTAAATGCCATTTATTATCATTGGGATTTTGGTGTGACAACTCTAACGAATGATACTTCAAATATTACCACACCTACTTATGTTTATGCCGATACTGGAATATACAATGTTACTCTAATTGCAAATCCAGGTTATAGTTGTGCGGATACTGCTTATTCTACCTTTTCTGTTCATGAACCATTGGAACCATTTTTCTCACCACAAAATGCACAATGTATCACCAACAATTCATTTGATTTTGATGTGGATGGTAATTTTACTAATAATGCCATTATTAATTGGAATTTTTCTGCAGCAGCCAGTCCTAGTAATGCCAATATAGAAATCGTGAATGATGTAACCTATAGCATGGAAGGACATTTTTTAGCAACGGTGAATGTTCAGGAATTTGGTTGTAATGAAAGCTATTCGGATTCTGTGCATGTTTATCCTCTACCACAAATTGCCTATCTACTTCCTCCTATGGAAGGCTGTAATCCTTATGCTGCTTTTTTCATGGATAGCACGGTGAGTTGGGAACCGACTTATTATATTTGGGATTTTGGTGATGGAGATTTTTCATTCGAACAAAGTCCAACACATCTTTATGATGAAGTGGGACAATATGTAGTTTCATTGACGGTGAGAGTAGATTCTATTTGCACATTCGACACAACGATTATTTTTGATGATTTGATTACAGTCAATCCTTCGCCTGTTGCCAATATTACTTCTGATATTATTGAACAATCTGCCTACACACCATTTTTCATTTATTTTGATGGGGCAACAGGAAATACTTCACAAACCATTTTCTTTGATGATGGAACTTCTGTGATTGATTCAACTGGAATACCACATGCTTATGTTTATTCGGGATGGCATACTGCCACACAAATTGCCATCAATGAATTTGGTTGCACGGATACAGCAGAAACTTTGGTTTATGTGAATCCCGAAACAACGATTTTCGCCCCCAATACGTTTACTCCGAATGGTGATGGGATGAATGAAGTTTTCTTTGTTCACGCCTATGATGTGGCCTATTATCATTTACAAATTTTTGATCGCTGGGGAAATTTATTTTTCGAAACCGAAGATCCTTCTAAAGGTTGGGATGGTACCAATAAAGGCACAAAATGTCCGCAAGATACCTATGTTTACAAAATCGTATATGATGATATGGCCATTATCCGTAAGAAGATTGTGGGGCATGTTAACTTAGTGCGCTAACTTTTCTTGAGCGTTTGAGATATTATTCTAAATTTATACCCGAACAAATTAATTTTTTATGAAAATAATTGCGCTTTTCAATATTAAAGGTGGTGTTGGCAAAACGGCTACTGCTGTAAATTTAGCTTTTACTGCTGCCAAAGAAGGAAATAAAGTTTTATTGGTTGATTTAGATCCACAAGGAGCAAGTACTTTTTATTTTCAATTAGAAAGAGTAGATAAAGTAAAAAAATTAATTACTGGAGCAATAGATTTATCCAAAGCTGTGCATGATTCAGGATATGAAAATTTAGATATTTTACCTGCTTCAGGAGATTATAGAAAAATGGATTCTTATCTAGAAAGTTTAAAAAAAGGATCTTCTAATTGGCTCAGTAATTTTTTTAAACCGGTAAAAAAGAATTATGATTATGTAATTCTCGATTGTCCGCCTAATTTAAGTTTGTACTCTGAAAATATTTTAAGAAATAGCGATATCGTTTTAGCTCCTGTTATTCCAACTACACTTTCGGTGATTACCTACGACCAATTGATTAACTTTTGTAAAGAAACTAAAATAGACAAGAAAAAAATATTTCCGTTTTTCTCAATGTATGAAATGAGAAAATCATTGCACAATGAAACTATTGAACAATTTGTTATGGCGCATAAAGAAACCATTAATGTGGTAATTCCTTTTAAATCCGAAATAGAAAAAATGGGATTATATCAAGCACCTTATGTTGCAAGATATCCAAACAGTGATATTACTTATTTGTATAAGGAATTGTGGAAAGTTGCGAAGAAGAAAGCAAGGTAACGGTGGTTTCGACAAGCTCAACCACCCTGGTTATCTCAACTACCATCGAAATACTCAATCATTTTTACCTCTTCAAGCTTAGTGAAAGTCTGCAATCCAAAAAAAGTGTTTGGTTCATTCTAAAATGATTTTTATCGAACCTCCCCTAAAAATTCAGATTATC
>CAMBFX010000175.1 GCA_945865695.1 Chryseobacterium gleum
TTGTAATGTCATTTATGCATTTAGGTGACGAGAAGCGTGCTATGAAATGGGTGATTCTTGCACCTTATATTCTTTTCGTACTTTATTTAGTATTTATTTGCTTGAATGAGGCGTTATATGTCAATGGCGTTTGGCAGAGTGTGAAATGACATGAAACTTGCTAAAAAGATTTTCCTTTTTGTATGTATCTGTTTTCTTCCTTTCAGTTTTTTCTATTTATTCTCCATGGGAGAACATCATTTTGAAATTCTACCTTTTCTAGGTCCTGAAAAAGAAGGGAAACATTTTCGTTATGTAGAACCAGACTTATATTCGGTTTCGGGAGAAAAATTAAATGATTCGTTAAAAGGAAAAACCTTAATCATCAATATTCTAAATCCAAATTATCCCAATCATTCGGGATTTTATATGGGAGCTTTCAAACAAATTGTTTTGGCAGAAATACAATCCAACAAAAAGTATAAAAATGTAGTAGTATTATCTGAAATTCATGATGCGGATAGCGCGCAAATGAAAATGCTTTATGAAAAATATTATATTCCTGGAAAATGGTATGTATGTGCGAAACCAAGTAAATCATTTTATGATGTAGATAATGGTGAAGGAAATTTACTTACGATAAAAGATCCAACATTTAAAGAAAGAAAATTATGCGAGCGATTGGTTTTATTGATAGATAGAAATCGTTATTGGAGAGGAGTCCAAGATTTGACAGAAGGAATTAAGAGTAAAACTTTTGTTGATGAATTGAAATTATTGATGAAGGAATATTATAAGGACTATGGTGCTTATTAATTAATAATTAAAAATTAATAATGAAAGACATAAAGAATCTGATTTTATTTTTTTGCTCATCACTACTATTATTTTCTTGTGGAAGTGAAGAAGAAAAACAAACTGCAAGAAAACTACCGATTTATGGAGAAAGTGACAACGATGAAAAAGGAGATACCATTTATCATACCGTTGGAAATTTCTCTCTTAAAAATCAGGAAGGAGATGTTTATTCCCATAACGATTTAGAAGGAAAAATTTATGTAGCTGATTTCTTTTTTACTTCTTGCCCGAGTATTTGTCCGAAGATGACCACTAACATGAAAAAATTTGCTGCAGCATTTAAAAATAATGAGGAGGTTAAAATTGTTTCTTTTACAGTAGATCCAGAAAGAGATACAGTAGAAAAATTAAAAAAGTACGCGGATAAAAATGGCATAGATTCAAAGCAATGGAATTTATTAACGGGAGATAAAGAAACGATTTACGAATTAGGCGTTTACGGATATTTATTGAGCGCCCAAGAAGATGCATTAGCTCCGGGAGGTTTTCTACATTCAGGACAATTTATTTTAGTAGATAAAGAAAAACGTATCCGTGGAATTTACGAAGGCACTAATGCGAAAGAAATAGATAGGATGATGGGGGATACCAAGATTTTACTAGCGAATTAGCGAATGAATAGATTAGCTAATTTTGGAGACTAACTTTTATTGAAAGGAACCTTATCCCCCTCTGGAGGGGGCAGGGGGAGGAAAGCGAAAACATTTTTAATTATGAATACACAAATAGACTACGAAAAAAAATACAAAAAGCTGATTATTGCTTTATCAATTATTATTCCTGTTGCAGTAGCTGCGCTTTTTGGAATAAAAATAAAAGGATTTGACACTCATTTTCTTCCTCCGATTTATGCGGCAGTAAATGGGTTGACTGCAATATTTTTGGTAGCCGCTGTAATGGCAATAAAAAATAAAAAACAGAAGCTCCACGAAAAATTGATGAAAATTTGTATTGGTCTTTCCATCTCCTTCTTATTGATGTATGTTATTTATCATATTACCAGTGAAAATACACCTTATGGTGGAAGCGGAGCGATGAAATATGTTTATTTTTTCATTCTTATCACACATATTTCACTTTCGGTAATTATTATTCCATTAGTGCTTTTTACTTATGTAAAAGCTTGGAGCGGAAAATTTGAGCAACACCGTAAATTGGCAAAAATAACTTTTCCATTGTGGTTGTATGTGGCGGTTACGGGTGTGGTGGTTTATTTGATGATTAGTCCTTACTATAGCTACTAGGCAATAGCCAAGGAACCACAAAGGTTGGAAGTTTGATGTGAAAATTGATAATTATCTATCTACTTTTCAGTTGAAATTATTTTTTTATTCGGTTCAATTTTCTTGGAAATATTAAAAGACAAGAAGTTATGAAACGATATGATTCTTTTACTATTTGGCTATGTTACTTCGGGGTAATTGTACTTTTCCTTATCTTTGTTCCAATGAAAAAATGGCTCCCCTTCATTCTTCTTTTAACTGCGTTTCTTTTGCCGCAGGTGGATTTATTTTCACAAGGCTGTTCAATGTGCAGAGCAACTGCAGAAGGTGCTTCAGAAACAACAGGGGGCTCGGTAGGAGAACAATTGAATGTGGGAATACTTTACTTGATGGCTATCCCTTATATCATCATCTTTATAGTTTTCCGAAAAAAAATTGTATCGTTTTTTAGAGAGCTGCGTGGAGTTTATAAGAAGTAAGAAATAAAAAGTTCAAAGTTTAAAGTTCAAAGTTCAACCCTTCGATACGATTTTCGAAGACTAAAATCTACTCAGGGTGACATGTTCAAAGTTCAAAGTTTAAAGTTCAAAGTTCAAAGTTCAAAGTTCAAAGTTCAAAGTTCAAAGTTCAAAGTTCAAAGTTCAAAGTTTTTAATTTAGGGCAACAAAATTATTTTGTTTTCGTCTTCATTAAACATTAAACATTAAACATTAAACATTAAACATTTCCTCACTCCAATTTCTTCAACTCCGGCACTGCTAAATTTGGTTTCAATCCTTCATTTCCGGTTGCACCCACATTTCCTCGTCTTCCAACAATACCCGCATCATCTTTATGAGTCACGCCACTTCCTGGACTTCCGCCTGCGCCACCACGTCCGGGATTATTGGACAGTTCAATTTTATTCATCAATCTCCAAGCACGATCATCTAAAAAGAAGGTGATTTTTCCTGCATTGCCACCATTTCCTCCCGCTCCGCCATTTCCTCCATCTACCCGAAAACGATTGTTTCTTGAACCATCCGTTCCGCTTCCTCCAGTTCCGCCCTCTCCACCATTAGAAGAAATAACTATTTTAGAAAAATTCTTTTTCACTTTGTAGATATAATACATTCCTGAATCAACTTCATTTACATTCATTATATAAAATGTATCCACTACTTTTGTTTTTTGTATCATCGCAATTTCTACATTTTTTCCATTTTCTCCATTCTTACCCGGCTCTCCATCGTTACTTTTATTACTTACAATAAATCCACCAATGGAAGCATAAGTGTTTCCAGGTTGTCCGTTTTTGCCATTATAATTCAAATTGATATTTCCTTCAAAATTCAGCGTGAATGTGAATGATTGTGTATGAGATTTATCTTTATCTATATAGGTAAAATCAATTTTTATAATAGTATCATTTAAGCTTTGCGGACGAACGGCTAACCGTAATTTTCCTTGTAAATCTCTCGAACCAGAGTTTGTAATAAATTCAAAATCTCCGTTTAGAACAGTGAATTTGATATTATCAATCGAATTTCTAGTAAGTGCACTTTGTTTTCCTTTTTTATTTTTCTCATAAAAATTGAAAGTGACTTCAGAGCCATAATTTCTCATAGCAGGGTCATTATGAGTAACCACGAATTCAGTAATTCCTCCAAAAACGTTCAGATTCAGAGTGAAAAGAACCCCAAAAAACAGTATTCGAATCATATTTTTTTAATAGGTTGAAATGATTTATCTTTGTAAAAGTCTTCGTAAAATTAGTATTTGATTTGAAAATAGTAATTTTTTTGTTCAAACGAGGCGCTTTTCGAGACAAATACAAAAAATGTCTTTGTAAGAAAAGCAACGAAGTTTGAACGGAAAAAGGACATTTTAAACAAATAATAATTTTAGGATGACTTTTAATCGTTCTTTAAAGATACAAAAGCATTCATAAATCGGACCAAAAATCCGGTTAGAATTTATCCAGAAAGGCGGAGGGACAGACCCTATGATGCCTTGGCAACCCTACAAAAGAATTTCGGATTTTTAAATTTCGAATTTCGAATTTGCAGAAGGTGCCAATTCCTGCCTGAGTAATCGGGAAAAGATAAGTTGAACAGAAACAGAAAATTTTACCAAAAATAGCTGCACTCTTTCGACTTTTCGGAAGGGTGTTTGTGTTTTTATATGGACCAGTTTTAAATTCGAAATTATAAATTCGACATTCGAAATAATTATGAGCATAGAAAAATTATTGGAGGAACGGATTCTTGTCATCGATGGCGCCATGGGTACCATGATTCAGCAATACAAATTAACTGAAGAAGATTTTCGTGGTGAAAGATTCAAAAATCATTCTCATCCATTAAGAGGAAATAATGATTTGCTTTCTATTACTCGACCTGATATAATAAAAGCTATTCATATCAAATACCTTGAAGCAGGTGCTGATATTTTAGAAACGAATACTTTTTCGGGAACTTGGATTGCACAAGCGGATTATAAAACCGAATCTGCAGTATATGATATTAATTTTCTTTCTGCTAAAATTGCTAAGGAAGCAGCGGAAGAAATTACCAAAAAAAATCCTGCTAAACCAAGATTCGTTGCTGGTGCTATGGGACCTACTACGAAACTTGCATCGATGTCGCCTGATGTTAATGATCCAGGATTTCGCTCTGTAAATTTTGATCAATTGGTAGATGCTTATAGTGAACAAGTGCGCGGATTATTAGATGGAGGTGTTGATTTATTATTACTCGAGACCATTACCGATACATTAAATGTAAAAGCAGGATTATTTGCCATCTCTACTATTTTTGAAGAGAGAAAAACAAAAATTCCTGTGATGATTTCAGGAACCATCACCGATGCCAGTGGTAGAATTTTATCTGGACAAACCGTAGAAGCATTTTTAAATTCTCTCTCTCATTTTCCATTGTTAAGTATTGGATTGAATTGTGCAATGGGCGCAAAAGATATGCGTCCGTATCTCGCAGAATTATCAGAGAAAGCACCCTATTATATTTCTTCTTATCCCAATGCAGGATTACCTAATCAATTTGGTGAATACGATGAAACACCACATGATATGGCTTGTCAGATTCATGATTTCCTCGAGGGAGGATTTATAAATATAGTAGGAGGATGTTGCGGAACAACTCCTGATCATATAAGACATATCGCTGAAGAAGCAGCGAAAGCGAAACCGAGAAAAAGACCAATCATTGTAAATAATTTTCGTTTAAGCGGATTAGAAGCGCTAACCATTCGTCCTGAAAGTAATTTCATGAATGTGGGCGAACGTACCAACGTAACTGGCTCTCGAAAATTTGCGAAATTAATTATTGATGGAAAATACGATGAAGCACTTTCGGTAGCTAGAGAGCAGGTAGAAGGTGGAGCGCAAGTGATCGACATCAATATGGATGAAGGAATGTTGGATGCTGTGGAAGCCATGACAAAATTTTTGCATCTCATAGCGGCAGAACCAGATATTGCACGTGTTCCCATCATGATAGATTCATCTAAATTTCATGTTTTAGAAGCAGGATTAAAATGTATTCAGGGAAAAGGAATCGTGAATTCGATTTCGATGAAGGAAGGCGAAGATAATTTCCGCGCTCAAGCAAATTTAATAAAAAAATACGGTGCTGCAGTTATCGTAATGGCATTTGATGAAAAAGGACAAGCGGATACCTATCTTAGAAGAATTGAAATTTGTGAGCGTGCGTATGAGATTTTAGTGAATGAAGTTGGATTTCCTGCGCAAGACATTATTTTTGATCCCAATATTTTTCCTGTTGCAACAGGAATGGAAGAGCATCGCAAAAATGCGCTCGACTTTTTTAATGCTACGAAATGGATCAAAGAAAATTTACCATTCGCTAAAGTGAGTGGAGGAGTGAGTAATGTTTCTTTTTCATTCAGAGGAAATGATACGGTGCGTGAAGCCATTCATTCGGCATTTTTATATCATGCGATTAAAAATGGAATGGATATGGGAATTGTAAATCC
>CAMBFX010000176.1 GCA_945865695.1 Chryseobacterium gleum
TTTTTATCACTGGAAGAAGCAGAAAAGAAAAAAGCAACTCGAAAGGGAGCCAACTTAATGATTTTGGTGGATCAGTTTGAAGAATTTTTTACGAATACTGAAAATTATTCGAATGGAAAAACTTCAGTTGATGCACAGCTAGTGGTAAATCTTATTTTAGAAACAAGTAGAATCGCATTAGAGAAAGATATTCCGATTTATGTGATTTGTACGATGCGTTCGGATTATATCGGGCAATGTGCTTCATTTAGAGGATTACCGGAAGCAATTGGATTTAGTCAATTTTTTGTTCCCAGATTAAAAAGAAATGAAATTTATCAAGTCATTCAAGAACCCGCCTTATTGAATGGAAATAAAATTTCTAAACGATTGATTGAAGTTCTCATCAATGAAATGAATGATGGAATAGATCAGTTACCGGTATTGCAACATGCCTTAAATCAAGTTTGGCAAATTGCGGATAAAGGACAAAATGAAATGGACTTAATTCATTTTGCTAAAATTGGCGGATTAGATACACAATATCTGACGAAAGAAGATAAAATTATTTTTGATAATTGGTTTCAAACCATTCCTGAATATAAAAAACGCTTTTTCGAAAATCCTTCACTTGATAATGTATTAGATGGTCATGCGAATGATTTATATTACCGTGCATACGATTATTTGAAAGCGAAACAACCCGATTCAAAAATTACGATTGACGATACACAATTAATTATTCGTAATGCTTTTAAATGTTTGACAAAAATCGATCAGTCGAGAGGTGTTAGAAATAGAATGACTTTGGATGAAATTGTAAATATCATAGACGAATCTCATATTACAGAAAAAGAAGTAGCAACAGTTCTTGAAATTTTCAGATTACAAGGAAATACATTTTTGAAGCCATTTTATTCGGAAGGTGGAAAAGAAAATGATTTACATTCTGATTCTGTTTTGGATATTACGCACGAAAGTTTGATTCGTAACTGGTCGAATTTAATTGAATGGGCGCATGAAGAAAATGAAGATTATCATATTTGGTTGGATTTTGAAAAACAATTGCATCGATGGATAGAGAATGATAAATCTCAAGGATATCTTTTGCCCATTGGTCCGCTCAATTTTTTCGAAACTTGGATGTCGAAAAAAAATCCAAACAAATATTGGTTGGTAAAGTATGATGTGAGTGATGCTAGTCCAGAAGAAAAAGTGCTTAAAGCAGATTCATTACTCAAAAATGCGCATCAATTTATTAAAAAAAGTTCAAGAAAATTATTCGTTTCTAAAACTATTTTGAAATATGGTGCAGATAGAATTGCTATTTTATTAAGCACCATAGTTGTATTAGTATCTTGTGTTTATCTATATTTTGATTATAATAAAAAAGAAAACAATTATATTCTTGCATCATCCGAATCAAAAGGGATGGAATTATTAAAGTCACCAAAGGTAAAGGCAGAAACCAAAGCACAATTTATATTATTATATGAAAACACTCATCCGGGAACAATTATTGATAATTTAAATCTATGCGGTAATGACTCTGTTCAAATTCGAACTGCGTTAGAAATATTTAATAAATTAAAATCCAACACGAATATTTTTATTTCGAGTAAAGAAATAATTAGAAACACAAGTGAAAATAAATTAAAGATTGCTACTCATTTATTTGACAATATCAATCAAGAAAAATATCAAATACATGTAGATAGTGTTTTATCCTTTCAAAATAGCAGTCGATTATTCTGGTTGGCAAAAACTCTTGATATATGTCAAGCATCCATAGCTGATTCTAATGTAATCAATAAAATAAATGATTACAATTTCAAAATACTTGAAATATTATATAATAGTTATGTTAGACCAATAATTGCCAATAATCAAGAAATAAAAAATCCTGAACTATTTAATGCCGTTACTTTCTATTTAATCGGAATTGGGTATAATCGAGATAAAATCAATTACATTTTAAAAAAAATATCTCCTTTTGAATCTAAAGAATCTAAAGAATACTTTCAACTAAATTATTCCAAGAATTCTATTTTATCTTCAGATAATCTAGCTTTAAAATATAATGGCGGTTATGAATTATTAGCTTCCTTATATGCCTATTTAGATAAGGACGAATTGGCATTCAATTCAATCGATAGTGTAATTGCATATGATGATAAATATGCAAATAGATATAATTATGGATATGAACAAGTTGCCTTCAGTCATTGGTTGGGAACAAATGATACCAGCCACCAGATGATTCAAAAATTGGCAGAAAAAAATATTAAAACTACAAATGGAACTTTAGAGGAGCTGATTGCCTCTTACAGCTTTGAAAATATGGGAGGGTATCTTTGGCTTACTGCAGATGAGTTGATGTTGCCCAAATCAACCCTACATTATAATTATTTAGAATATTATACTTCCAAAAAATGCAAGAATGAAGTTTATGATTGGTATCAAAAACGAATTTGGAAATTAAATTCAGACCCTAATGAGGTTCATTTCAAACAAGCCAATATTTTTAAATTCAGAGCCTCTGTTTGTCTTTATCAATTCGATACGATTGAAGGCTTTAAATTTCTCGACAAATTTAAGGAATTAGTGTCTATAATTGACAAATCCTATTTAAATGATACAACAACTTTTGGTACGGGAACCCAAAGTGTCAAAACAACAAGAAAAATCTTCTTGTTATTTCCAAGTTATATAAGCACAACTAATTTACGGTCATTAACTTCTGATTGGGCGAATTCAACAAATTATTTTTTTGAATATTATCTCAAATGGGGAGTGTTGGATGAATTTGAATTTAATGATAATGAATTACAAACCATTTTAAAATGTATTTATAATGATATAAATAATTTACCAATAAGATATGTTAACCTTTATGATGTGAATAGGGCAAAAGAAATTTTTATGTTTATTCATGAAATAAAAACTAAATTTAAGGATAAGGATAAAATAAAAGAAATTACTTTATTAGATCAAATGATTGCTCAAATTAATCCCGAATCATTATATAAAGACGAGAGCAAAGTATTTTTGGATTCAGTTATAGAAAAGGAATATTTAGATAAATCCTACTATTCTGGCAAGGAAAATGTTTTAATAAGTAAATTAAATATTTTAAAACTTTATTTATTCAAAAAAATTAGGAACGGTAAAATTAATGAGATAAATAAATTCATTCATACAATTGAAAATGTAATTGAAAAAAACAATCTCATATTAGATTTATGTATTCAATCTTTAGAAAATGGCTTTGAAAATGAAGCTATAATTTTACTTCTTGAATACATTAAAACTTTTAACCCAAACAAAAATCCGCCACCCCTATTTTATTTTATTGTCGGGAGAATTGGCGGATTCGAATTACTTGATTTTTCTAAAAAATTGCTGAGAGATTCGGATGAAAACCGAAAGCCCGTATTAATCAAGTATATGATCCGTGGAATGGCCAGAAAATCAGAATATCATTCAGCTATGAATTTAATCCCATCGAGCATCTCATCAAATAGTGAATTGGAATATATTAATGAAATAATGAGAGCAGAATTTTTAAAAGATGCCGACTTCCCAATGGCTAAAGAAAAATCTTGGCTTTCCAATATTGTTTTATGGAGTGATCAAGTTTATGAAAATAACATGTCAGGAAATATCATATTCTTTTAAGGAAAATTTAAATTGGAAAAACTATGTTAAGAATATTTTTATACTCTGCTATCATCATCGGTTGTTTTGCGAATTTCGCCCGAAATGATTGGGGATTTCAATTGCGTGCGATCGCAGAATTAATTCTTGGAATAACTTTTCTAGTTGAGTTTGTTTCTGCTATGGCTAAAAAAGACCTTCAAAAAACAAAAGGTGATCGAATACTCATGCAAATAGAACGATTTTGCATCGCTGTCTTTTTTATCGCTTTTCCTCTTAAAGTGTTGCACTGGCCAGGCCCTGGAATGATGTATATTTTATCCGTTGGTATATTTGTAATTGTTTTAGTAATTCGCATGTTAAATTTATTTTTTAAAGGGGATTATTCAAAAAATCAAAAGTCTATTTTTCTTATTTCTTATTTAATTGCTATAGCTTTCTCTACGGTTTTCATTTTTAACCTCATTTCACAAGATCCAATTATTTTCTTTGTTTTTCTTGCATTAACTTTTTCTTTTATTTGTTGTTCGGTTATTCTTTTGCTTGTGGTAAGGTTATTAAAATTATTGTTGAAGCGTGATAAAATCTCCAGTCAAAAACTTATTTCCGACTTGCTTTTTTCAACCGCTATCATTCTAAGTTTAGGAATTTTATTTAAAACCATGCATTGGACATTAGGAAATTTATTTGTCTTTATTGGTTTAATTTTATTCATACTTACTCTAATCTTTAGTTTAATTCAAAAAACCAATATTGAAAACGGCACGAAAAATTTATTTTCCGTACTATCTACTAAATTTAAATACGCTCGATTTCTATTTCTTTATTTTGGAATTTGGTCCATTTACATTACTCTAGTACAATTTAAAATTGCGCCTAAATTTCATTCCAATCAATTTCCATATGAATTTGAAAAGCTCCTAGAAGCTGATGAAGGTGAAAAAGCCGATGTAATATTGCAAAACTATGATTCTCTCATTGAAGAAATTAATGCCAAAGAACAGGAGTCTTCCAAATAGTCAAAATGGAATTTAATTTTCTATCCATATTATTTATAACACTCACAGTAATACTAATTATCGTTGTCGTTGTTTTAATTACTAAAAACAAACGTAATTCTGGTAATGACCATAAAGAAAAAGAAGAATTAATAAATCTTCGTGATACAGTTTCTCAATTAAATTCCGAACACTCTCAACTCGAAGAAACGAAAAAAGCATTTGAAGAAAAAAATAAAAAGCTTTGGTCGATGAGTGAAGCGGTTCACAAAGAAAAACACAAAGTCGATTCACAGAATGAAACTCTCTTGGCCGAAAAGGAAAAGCTACAATTGGAAAAATCCAAAGTAGATGAAAAAATTAAAAAACTCTGGCAACAAAGTACGGCCATCCATAAGGAAAAAGAGAAAATCAACCTTCTAAAAATTGAAGTTGAATTTAAACATAAAGAAATCGTTGACAGTGTAAATTACGCTAAGAGAATTCAAGAAGCGATTCTTCCACCCATTGAGGATATTTCAGAATTTTTTAAAGAATCTTTCGTCTTATTTAAACCTCGTGATATCGTTAGTGGTGATTTCTATTGGTTCTATCAAAAAAATGACATAGCAGTGATTGCTGCCTGTGATTGTACTGGTCATGGTGTGCCAGGTGCTTTCATGAGTATGATTGGAAATACATTACTCAATCAAATTGTAATTGAAAAAGGAAATCAATCTCCCGCCAAAATTTTAACGCTACTGAATGATGCTGTTAGAAAGGCTTTGAAACAATCGCGTGAAGGAAATGAATCTCGTGACGGGATGGATTTAGCATTATGCGTAATTAATAAAGCTGAAAACAAATTATCCTACGCAGGTGCAAACCGACCTTTATATTATTTCGATAATTCAAAAACGGAAGATAAGTTTGGAGAAATAAAACCAAGCAAATTTCCGATTGGTGGTCACGATTTTGATGGAAAAAAGGTATATGCAGAAACGGAATTAGAAAATATCCAAAACTTGAATTTTTACATTTTTACCGATGGTTATGCTGATCAATTTGGTGGGCCGAAAGGTAAAAAATACATGCTTAAAAATCTGCAAAGAACCTTTGAAGAGGTACAACCTCACGCCTTAGCAGAACAAATGAAAATAGTGGACACCAGCCTCGAAAATTGGAAAACAGGCTATGATCAAGTGGATGATGTACTTGTTATTGGATTCAAAATCTGATTTTAACTGTCATTTTGGGCCCAAACTCAATAGCTAATTCTTTCTCAACACTTAGTTCACATTATAATGGCATAATTACTGCTATAGAATACCAAATGACTTTATATATTTGTTTAATCACTTTGCATCCATTATGAGACAATTTATACTCACTTT
>CAMBFX010000177.1 GCA_945865695.1 Chryseobacterium gleum
TTGAGAAAAGCTTCTCTAGATGGTGAATTGGTGAATCAAATTTTCTACTCTTACGAACCAGAGTTAGTTTCGAGTGATATTATTGGAAATACTTGTTGCTCTGTATTCGATAGCCCAGCAACCATTGTTGCTCCTGATGGAAAAAACGTGGTTTTATATGTTTGGTACGACAATGAATTTGGATATACAAAACAAGTAATTCGTTTAGCGAAATATGTAGCGAAGGTGAATAGATTGATTTATTATTAGACTAAAGAGATTAAGAGACATAAGTAGTAAGACAAGAAAATCCTCGGAGTAATTCGGGGATTTTTTTGTTTGCTAAAAGAAAAGTTAACTTCAAGCAATTTAATACTTGGCATAACGTTTGATTTGAATAGAAGGTAAAATTAATATCCATTAAAAACTGCAACCATGAAAACACTTAAAAATTTATTATTCATTTCTTTTATTGCTTCGGTACTTTTAACTGGCTGTAAAAAATATGAAGAGGGTCCAGCATTTAGTATTCGATCTAAAACTGAACGTGTTGCAAATACTTGGAAACTGGTTTCGTATACTATTGATGGTACTGATTACACATCAGTATTAGCAAATATCAATTACACCGAAACATACGATAAAGATGGTAATTATTCCTATAATTCGAATTTAGGAACTGGTTCTGGAAATTGGGAATTCCAATCAGATAAAGAACAAATAAAGCGTTCAGGTGTTTCCTCTCAATCAACTGAGACTTTATATATTTTAAAACTTAAAGAAAAGGAATTTTGGTATTATTATATGGATGGAAACGAAAGGCATGAATTTCATTTTGAAGAAAACTAATGATTTTTAGATAAAAGTAAATCCCCGACCAAGTTGGGGATTTTTTATTACCAACTCATTGGCTTAAAATCCTTATAAAATTCAGCTAGATTGGTATATAATTCCTTCCCTCCTCCAGTAACTGCGCGATTGAATTTTTTAAACGTGTCAATGTTTTCTCTGAAATAAATTCCTCGGGACAATAATCCATTTTTTACTGAAAGATTTTTTAGCTGACGAATATCAATGATGTGCCCGTTAAAATTTAAAGTGATAGCTTGGGCTTTATGTTGTAATTGCGTCATGTCGGATTCAGAATATAATAATTCAACCAATAAATCATAACCTGATTTTCCGTTTTGAGTAATGGGTTTATTATCACTCAAGGTCATTCGAGGAACTACATAGACATATTCTTTTGTAAATAAAACAGAAGAATAAGTAGTTGGCTCATCAATAGAAATTGATTTGATGGAAATAATCCCGTTCGGCTTAAATATATTTGACATCAATTTTAATTTTAAATTCTAATACCAATTACACATACATCATCTACTTGTTCCAATTCTCCCTTCCAATTTTCAAACGAAGAAAACAATTTAGATTTTACCATGTCTAGTTGGGTGTCGGCATTCTCCAAAAGTACGTTTTTTAAATTATTATACTTGAATTTTTTTCCTTTTTGCCCCCCAAATTGATCGGCATAACCATCGGTAAATAGGTAAATCGTGTCGTGAGGTAATAAATCTAATTCGTGAGTATTGAAATTTTTAAGATTTTCTGAATAACCAATGGGTTGCTTGTCTGCATTTATTTCAAAAACAAATGGAATATTGTTTTCATCTTTTCTAACGATCAGCAAGGGATTATTTGCCCCACTCCACTTCAAGGAATTATCTTTTTTATTGATTACTGCTAATGAAATATCCATCCCATCTTTCACTTCTTGTTCACTACCACTAAAAGTATCAATCACCATTTCGCGAACTTTATCCAATATTTTTCCTGGTTCAGTCAATTTAAATTCCTTCACTGCTCGATTCATCGCATTCGAACAAACCACACTTACCATTGCGCCTGGAACTCCATGACCAGTGCAATCGGCAGCAGCAACAATTATTAAATCATTCACTTTTTCAATGAAATAAAAATCTCCAGCTACAATATCTTTAGGTAAATAAAGAATGAATGAGTCGGGTAAGATAGATTTCCATGCTGGGGCGGAAGGTAAAATAGCATCTTGTAATCGTTTGGCATAAGTGATACTTGCCATCACATCCTTGTTCTTTTCTTCAATTATTTCACTCTGAAAAACGATTTCTTCCTTTTGTTTCTTTATTTCGATATTCTGTGATTCTAACAAAGCATTTGCTTTTTTCTTTTGAAAATAACTCCTGAAAACAAAAAACAACAATCCTAATAATAAAATAGAGCCAATGGCAAAGGCATAAACTTGTTGTTCTTTTTTCTTATTCTGAACATTCAAAATATCTTTTTCTGCTTTTTCTTTTTTTAAAATTTCACTCTGTAAAAGTTGATCCTTTTTTAATATTTCATTCTGTTTTATCTCCGCTTCTTTATCAGTATTCGCTTTAAGTAAAAGTACTTCTTTCACTTTCTTATCATTATTTAAAATTTCTATGTCTTTTTCCTTTTTTAATCTTTCATTATTAGCAATGGATAATTGCAATTCCTTTTTCGCATTCTGTTGATTTAACATAGCGATTTCCTTCTCTTTTCTTTCGGTATCAAATTTCGTTTGCATTTCTGCAAATGATTTCGCTTTTTCAGTAGAATAAAGAGAATCCTTATGCATGCTATATTGATACATATATTCTGCTGCATTTTCAAAATCTTTACGTTGATAATATGCCATCGCAGCTCGATGAGAAGAGAGTTGTTTGAGATACAAATCGCCAATTTCATTAGCAGTGACGAATGCTTCAACATAATTTTTGACTACTTCATCGGTATTTCCCACCTTAACTGCTAACATATCTCCTAACGCAACTTTACTATTTGCAAGACCCTTCTTATCTCCCATTTCATTTTGAATAGAAATACATTCATTTAAATATTCACTGGCTTTACCATGATTATCCATTTTTTCATACAATTGACTAAGATTACTCAATGAATAGGAAATCGATCTTTTATCACCTAATTCCCTTTTTATATTTAAACCTTCTTCCATGTAAAATAATGCACTATCATTCTGATTAGTTGAAAAAAATGCAAGACCCATATTATTAAAACTTATACCTAATCCTTTTCTGCTTCCCGATTTTTTCATCAATCGAAGTGCTTCACGATAATAATAAATGGCGTTTTGATGATCTTCTTGATATTTATAAATTCCAGCAATATTTGAAATGGTTAATGATTTATTATATGCATTTTTTTCCTCATCAAAATATTTTATCACTTCTAAAAATATTTCCAATGCTTTATCGTATTTTCCTTGATTGAAATAAATTATCCCTAAACTGCTTAAGCAAGCGGAAATTCCACCTTCGTCTTTTATCTCTCGATTTATTTTTAGACCTTCATTGATATTTTCGATGGCTTTTTTATAGTCTCCATGTATATCATAAAAAATTCCAACTAAACGAAGTGAATAAGCTTGACACCATTTATCATTTGATTTTCCCGCAAATTCAATTGACTTTAAAGCATATGATTCTGCTTTACTATTAGGTTTGTAAAGTGTTTGTTCTGTTAATTTACGATAAATATTCGCTTTTTCTTTATCTGTAGATTTTGGAATAAGATTCAATAAACTATCCTCCTGCGCAAATATATTGGCACTATTAAAAAATAAAATAATTAAAATAAAAATCTTCATAATAAATACATCTACACTTTTGTTTCAACAAAGTTCATTTTTCAGCACGTTCTTTTAATATCCATTTCAATTCGTTCAAAATTGCTGCTGTTGCACCCCAAATAATTTCATTATTCAAATTAAAATATGGTACATTTTTCATTTTCCCATAACTTGTTTCAATATCAGTTTCTAGAAGAAATTCGTCCGACAAAAGCTCATTTACCCTAATTCCGAAATGATATTGTGATTCTCTTTTATCCAAAATTATTTTTGGTAAATCATAAGTAATTGCAAGAAATGGATGAACCATAAAATTGCTTGGCGGGATAAACATTGGAGTTAATGCACTTATCAACTCAATTTTCTCTCCCAAAATTCCCGTTTCTTCCTGCAATTCACGAAAAGCTGTATACGAAAGTTCACTATCCAAATCATCTTTTTTACCGCCAGGAAAACTTACTTGTGCACTATGAACGCCCTGATAGTCTGACCGCTTAAGGAGTAGGATTTCAGTATTCTCATCTTTCTCATAAGCCAAAATCATTACTGCGCTTAGTCTAGGTGATTCTGCCTTGACAACCAAATCCTTTTTATAGGGCGTCATTTGCATATGAGCCGCATTACCCGGATATTCATTCGGATTTTTTAATAAAAGTTTATTTTTTATTTCTTTAATTCTCATCGTTACTACTAAACTTCCCTTATTTTTGCACAAATTAATACAATGGATTCATTTTTGCAACATTTCGAATTTCTTACCACTTTTGATGGTATCGCTGCTTTTCTAACATTGGCAGTTTTAGAGATTGTTTTAGGTATCGACAACTTAGTCTTTATTTCCATTCTTGTTGGTAAAGCTCCTCTAGAAAATCAACGTAAAATCAGAAACCTAGGTTTAATACTAGCGCTCGTTTTTCGTATCATTATGTTATTCGGAATTTCCTATATCGCCAAAGTAACTGAACCCATTTTTTACGTAGGCTCTGAAGGCTTTAGTGTTCGAGATATCATACTTTTTAGCGGTGGATTGTTTTTGATTGCTAAAAGCACACTTGAAATTCACCATAAATTAGCAGAAGCCCATCAAGGACCTTCCGAAAAAGAATCTGAAACACACAAAAAATCAAATGCAAAAAATTTAGTAATGCAAATGATTTTACAAATTATAATGATTGATATTATTTTTTCAATCGATTCAATTTTGACTGCTGTAGGATTAACTGAAAATGTTGCACTAATGATTTTGGCAGTTATGATTAGTATAGGATTTATGATGATTTTCTCTAAAGCCGTAGGGGAATTCATTAATAAAAATCCAACAATTGTAATGCTGGCATTATCCTTTTTGATAATGATTGGTATGTTATTAATTGCAGATGCATTCCATTTCCATGTTCCTAGAGGATATATTTATTTCGCAATGGGATTCTCATTAATGGTGGAAATATTAAATTTGATTTTAATCAATCGTTTAAATCGTTGGAGAGAACGAAATAATCAGAATAAATAATGTTTCATCGATTACAATCGCTTTATTTATTACTGGCCGCAATATGCATCTCAGGATTATTTTTCATTCCAATATTGCAAATCATTATTGTGGATAGTATTTATGATTTCAATGTAACAGGTTTAGTTTATCTCGTTAACGGAAAAGAAAAAAACCTGATTAATTTTCCATTTTTATTAATGGTTCCAGCCATGGTTATTTTTACTTTTTCCATCATTTTCCTTCATAAAAAACAAGAAACTCAACTTAAATTAGGAAGGTTGAATTACCTACTCATTTTAATGTTAATTGTAATGATTATTTTTACAATGGATGGAGCTTTGGATCAAATGCAAAATTCGGATGTGGCTAGAATTTCTTATCAAGGGTTTTATTTTCCAATGGCCGCCATTGCTTTTGTTTTTTTGGCTAATAGAACCATTAAAAGAGAATTGGAGATTTTGAAAATATTTGAGAAAATGAAGAAGAAATAAATTATAATTTTCAATGATTTCTGATACTAAAAAAGCATTTCAATTTATTTTTCTAACTATTTTAATCGATTGCATTGGTATCGGAATCATCATTCCTATCATGCCAGAATTGATTTCTGAATTGGGAAATATTACGGTGAACAAAGCCACGCAGATTGGTGGATTATTAATGGCATCTTATGCCGTGATGCAATTTGTTTTTTCACCAATATTAGGAGGCATTTCAGATAAATATGGTAGACGTCCAGTCCTTTTAATTTCACTTTTAGGTTTAGGAATAGATTATATTTTGATGAGTTTCGCTCCTACTCTAGCCTGGTTATTTGTAGGAAGAATCATTGCTGGAATTTGTGGAGCAAGTTTCACAACTGGTATGGC
>CAMBFX010000178.1 GCA_945865695.1 Chryseobacterium gleum
TTTGAGGTCCCGTCCAGATTCGAACTGGAGTGGAAGCTTTTGCAGAGCTCTGCCTAGCCGCTCGGCCACAGGACCTTTTTCTTGGTGCAAATTTAGTGAAATATTGGAAATATAGAACTATTCTGAAATTGTTACGCTAACCCGCTCTAATTCTGCTTCTGCAGGAGGATTCATTTTAGTTAAGGTAACAGTAATCAAGCCCGATTTTGGATATTGTTTTCGTATTCTAGCATGAATTCTGGCTACTACATTTTCAATAAGATTGGCTCTAATTGCCATCTCCTCTTGCACTAATTTGGCCATTACTACATAATCTACCGTTTGAGTTAAATCATCGCTCTTAGAAGCCATGGTGAAATCAAATTCAACATCGATATCGATGAAGTAATTGGTTCCAATAAGGGCTTCTTCTGGTAAACATCCATGATAACCATAGACCGCTAATTTATGTAAAGAGACTTTTTTCATCAGGTTTAAATTTTAATTCCAACTATTCTCGGTGGACGAATTGCTAAATTCGGACGCCAATAACACAAATATCGTCAACCGAACGAAGTGAGCTCGATGATTCCATTAAAAGTGAGCGCTAAAAGCGAACGCCAATGATGCAAATATCCCTTCGACTACATTGCATTTCGCTCAGGGTAAACTGACTCATTGGTATTTAAATTTTTATTCCAATGATGCAAATATCGTCATTCTGTTCTAAATCACCTTTCCAATTTTCAATAGCATTATCCAATTTATTTTTTTGTTCTTCCATAGAAAGTGAAGAATGATTTTGTAATAATTCCAGGAATGGTTTATACTTGAATTTTTTTCCTTTCACTCCACCAAATTGATCGGCATACCCATCTGTGAACAAAAACAAAGCAGAGAGCGATAACGGAAGAGAGTGTGTAGTAAATGGTTTTCGATGATCACTTTTTCCGATGGGCTGTTTATCGGCTTTTAATTCCTTCATTTCTCCGTTTTCAATGTACCAGAGGGGATTATTTGCACCACTCCATGTTATCGATTCAATCACTCTTACCTCGCTCTCACTCTTGCTCCCACTCTCACTCTCACTCTCGCTCTGATTCTTCGTTCTCGCTCTGAAAGCGACTGCAAGGAGCGAGATGTCCATTCCGTCTTTAACATCCTCATCACTTTTTTCAAATGTTTCTAAAACAAGATCGGTGGTTTTATCCAAAATTTTTCCTGTTTCCAACATTCCAAATTCTTTTACTGCTCGGTTTAATGCGTTTGAGCAAACTACACTTACCATCGCTCCTGGAACACCATGACCCGTGCAATCGGCGGCAGCAATAAAAAAATGATCTCCGATTTTTTCCGCCCAATAAAAATCACCGGCAACAATATCTTTGGGTTTAAACAAAACGAAATTTTCTTTCAAATGATCATCTATCATTTTTTTGGGAGGAAGAATGGCGTCTTGCAAACGCTTTGCATAGTTAATAGAATCAATAATTTCTTTTTGTTTCTCCTCCACAATTTCTTTTTGATGTTGTAGTTCAGTAGTTCGTTCATTTACTTTTCGTTCCAATCCTTCATATAAATCTTCTAACTCACTCACCATTTTATTGAATCCAGTAGATAATTCTTTTATTTCACGACTTCCTTCTTCGGGAACTCGCTCATTCAGTTTTCCCTGACTAATGATTCTAACTTTTTCATTTAACGTTTTTATAGGTTTAATAATTTTTCTTGAACGGAAATAAACAATAAGTGATAAGGGAATAATTGTACCTAATGTCATCCATGAAAATCTCAACAATTCACTTTTTAATAGCGCTTTTTCCCTCGAATCATTCGATTGAATTAGTAAAATATAACCACCATAAAATATCGCACCAGGCATTTCTATATAGATATAATCATAATAAATATTCAAATTATCTTTTTCTTCACTCACGCGAACAGACGTTTTATTATCTAAAGCCTCTTGAAATTGTTTCTGATGGTTTTCAGGAATTTCTGTATTGTTGAAATTCTCGATAGCAATAAAAGATTGGATATCATCTAACTCGGGGAAGCTCGTTTTTACCTCTTCAATTTGTTGGTCTACGCGCTCTTTCATTCTGTCGGCATCTTTGGAATAAACGCCTAATTCAATAATGTATTTTCCATCGCGAGTTGGGCAATAGGAATATTTTTTGATTTTGCGTGTCGACATTTCTCCTCCCAAGCGATCTATATTTAATTTTTTAGATGCCCATATTTTTTCGAAGTACACTTTAAATTCATTATCTATTTTATAAAATGCTAAACCCAAATCTTTTTCAAAAGTAGTATTGGTAATTACTCCATTTCTATCAATGATATAAATATCATAGGCATTGGAGTCAATATTGGCTTCGAGTTGAATGCGGGATAAGTTGGCAGTAGAAATGGAATCAGTTTCATAGAAATAATTATTATTCAATACATGATTGATTCGTGTAATTTCTTGGTCTAAGTCTTCTTCAATTAATTGTAATGAATTATCATAAAGCGTCAACAAGGATTTTACCTCATTGGTTACTTGGTTACGTTCTTTCAAATAACTCTCTTGTAATTTTTGTTTGTTGAGGTAATAACTAATCGAAGAAAAAATCAAAAGAATTACAAATACAGGCAACAAAATGTTGAGTAGAAGTTGTTGGAATATGGTGCGGTTTTTTTTCAAAGTTGAAATATAAATAAAATATTTTAGATAGCTCGAAATTCAACTAGTTAGCTGTATTACAGTTAAAATTCGATACAAATTGGCAAAAATCATGTTTTTATAATTTTTCCAAAACAAAATAGTCGGTTTTTCGTATATTTGCTATATGAAATCAATGGTAATTACCCCAAAAAATCAAACTGAATTTAAGTTTATTTCAGAACTTTTGAATAAGCTCGGACTTTCTGCTACTTCTTTAAATGAAGAGGAACTTGAAGATTTAGGATTATCAAAAATGATGAAAGGGTTGGATAAATCGAAAAAAACTAGTCGTGCATCTGTGATGAAAAAATTACGCGATTGATGCAAGTTGAGTTTCTAAGTAAATTTTCTAAAGACCTAGATTATATTTCAATTAAATCTTTAAAGTCTAATCTGATTAAGTTAATTGAATTAATTGAAAATTCTGATGATTTAAATTCTATCCCGAATTTAAAAAAACTTAAAGGTCATAAAACAGCTTATCGAATTCGTATTGGCGATTACAGAGTTGGATTTTTCTTTGAGAATAACAAAGTAATTTTTGCGAGGATTGTACACCGAAAAGATATTTATAAAGTTTTTCCTTAAGACGGATTAGACTCTTTTGTTAGCTTGTATTACTATTTTACAATAGAAGCTGCAATTTCAAAAATAAAAGTAATTACGTCCCCAATTCCCGAGTCAGATTTTTGATTTTCTGAATTTAATTTTTCAACTATTTCTGTCGAACGATTATTCAACTCTATTTCAATATTTTTAAATCTGATATTTTTGGTTCCTTTAGAAACAACTTCATCGTATAATTTTTTGTATTTCAAATTGGATAAAATATAATAGCCAATAATTACATTTTTTATAGTTTCAATATCCTATCGATCCTTTATTTTTTTATTTTTATAAGGTTCGATTTCAACAACCAAATTTTATTCAAATTTTTTGTACTTGATTAGGAAACGCTCAATATTTTATAGTAATCATTTACCATTTTTCATTTTACATTAATAAATTCTCCCAACCCCTCAGCGACTTTTCTCTCATTACTCAATTTCGGAATTTTATTCTGTCCACCCAACTTCCCTTGTGATTTCATGTATTCATTGAATCCGCCTTTTTTAACTGGTCGAATTTTTAAAGGTTGTAATACATTTCCTTTAATTAAGTCATTGTAATAAATATTCTTATTCATCATCACTTCTTCTAGAGCGTTCCTAAATGCCGAAAAATCATTGGGTAATTTATCAAACTCAATGAACCATTCATGATAAGGCAGTTCTCCAGCTGGTGGATTTACTTGTGGAGCCAAATGAAATTCGATGATTTCTCCCCCGCATTTTTCAACAGTAGTTTTAATTGCGTGTTCTACTTCTTCTCCAATAATATGTTCACCAAAGGCAGAAGTATAATGCGCAATTCTTCCCGAAACAATAATTCGATAAGGATCTTTCGATACAAATTTTACCGTATCGCCAATAGAATATCCCCAAAGCCCAGCATTGTTATTTAAAATGATGGCATAATTTTTTCCAATTTCCACATCTTTCAAAGAAATTCTAGTTGGATTTTCATCCCGATAGTTATCGGGATGATATTCATCAGCTGGAATGAATTCATAAAATATTCCCGAATTAATCGTGAGCAACATTCCTTTTTCCTTCTGAGAATCTTGATAAGCAATGAATCCCTCAGAAGCAGGATACAATTCAATACTATCTATTTTTTTACCTATCAATTTTTCAAATCGTGAACGATAGGGTTCAAAATTAACACCTCCATAAACAAACAAAGAAAATTCAGGAAAAATTTCAGAAATGGTTTTTCCTCCGTTTTTCGCAGAGAGAATCTCAAAATACATTTGTACCCACGATGGAATTCCGCTAATTAATCGCATATCTTCCACCATCGTTTCATTCGCCACAGCATTTACTTTTGTTTCCCAATCATCAATGCAATTGGTGGTATAGCTTGGCATTCTGTTTTTCTGTAAATATTTCGGAACATGATTGGCTACTATTCCCGAAAGTCGCCCAATGGGAATTCCATTCTTGCTTTGTAATTCAGGTGAGCCTTGTAAAAAAATCATTTTCCCGTCCACAAAATTCGCTTTTCCTGTTTCTGCAATATAGCAGAGCAATGCATTTTTTGCAGATCCAATATGATTGGGCATCGATGCTTTGGTTAATGGAATATATTTTGTTCCCGATGTTGTTCCCGATGTTTTACAGAGGTA
Source organism: Chryseobacterium gleum (assembly GCA_945865695.1). Classification (GTDB taxonomy): domain Bacteria; phylum Bacteroidota; class Bacteroidia; order Flavobacteriales_D; family UBA2798; genus CAMBFX01. The sequence goes on from CAMBFX010000178.1 coordinate 4,917, forward strand.
AAGTGGTTTGCCTGGCCATAAAATATTTTCTTCACCATTCACCACTCTTTCCATATAAGATTTCAATTTTTCATAATCACGAATAGGCACATATTTCTTAAAATCTTCGTAAGTTTTTATTTTTTCAAAATGATGATCTTTTCCAAAAACCGTATTTTTCGCTTTTTCTATTAATGAAATAAAAACTTTTTCCTGTAAAGAAATGGCATTTGCACTTTCTTTCTTCACTTTTTTAGCAATGTATTTTGCGTAAGGCTTGCTGAGTGATGCTTTGATTCCCATGAAAAAAAATTAAAGTGCTAAATAGTTTTGTGGATCCACTGGTTTTCCATTTACCCAAATTTCAAAATGTAAATGAGCTCCGTCTGTTTGGCTTCCGGTATTTCCCATAATAGCTACAGGATCTCCGGCACGAACTCTGTCGCCTGTTTTTTTCAATAAATAAGAATTGTGCTTATAAACAGAAACAATATTATTCGAATGTTGAATATGTATTTCATGTCCGCCATCTGTTGTCCAATCAGCAAAAATGATGGTGCCATCCAAAGTCGATTTGATGGGGTCATTTTTTGCTCCCACAATATCTAAACCTAAATGCCCAGATTTTCTTTCAAATGATTGCGAAATTTGCCCCTCTAATGGAGTGAAAAATAATATACCGGTTAATGAATTATTTGTATTTTCATTCGACTCAGATAAATTGGAAGCATTCATTTTTTCTTCTTCCCGCATTTTTTCACGGAATTCCATTTCTGCTTTTGAAGGATCTAAAACTTTTGTCTCATTTGAATTATTCGATATCGTATCGCTAGAATTAAGATCAAAATCACCACCTGATAGTAAAATCTTGATATCCCGCAGATAAGCGTCATATTTACCCAGTTCTTTTTCTAATGAATCGGCTCTAATTTCATTGCGCTGTGCCTGTTTTCTATCATCACCGTCTGGATATCCTGGAATGAATTCCCTAAGTGGTGTGTAGGCAATAATTAACGTAGTTACTACAAC
>CAMBFX010000179.1 GCA_945865695.1 Chryseobacterium gleum
TGGCCTTTGGTAAGGTTTTGCGTAATTCAATAACCTTTTTAAAATTTTCCCGTCAAATGTTTTTCCTGTTACACTCATCTTTCAATATGGTCTATAAATGGATAAATAACTTTTTGCAAATATAAACCACATGCGGGAACAGATTCGCCTGCTTCTCCTCTATCCTTTTTCTCAATAATTTCACAAAATTGCTCAGTGGTAATTTTTCCTTTTCCCACTTGAAGCATAGTTCCAACTGTTGCGCGAACCATATTTCTTAAAAAACGATCGGCAGTAATGGTAAAAATTAATTGATGATTATTTATTTGCCAAAAAGCTTCTGTCACTTTGCAATCATTTGTTTTGGCATCGGTATTCAATTTAGAAAAGGAAGTAAAGTCGGTGAATTTTTTCATTAATTCTCCAGTGATATTCATGGCATCCACATCTACCTGAGAAAATAAAAAAGCGCTTCTATTTTGCAAAAATGGATCTTTTCTTGAGTGAAAATAATATTTGTAGGTTCTTGAAACAGCATCAAAGCGAGCGTGAGCATCCTCATGAACTTTTATTATTCTATAAACAGAAATAGAAAATGGAAGCAAGCGATTTAATTTATAAACCAACTCCGTTATATCGGTTGAATCCAAAATATCGAGATGTAGATAAAACTGTTTTGCATGTACTCCAGTATCTGTTCTTCCACAACCAATAGTATCAATAATATTTCCAGGCAAAAGTGGATATAATGCTTTATGAATTTCATGCTGAACAGCATGTGCATTCAATTGAACTTGCCAACCATGAAAATCGGTTCCGTCATAAGAGATTTCGAGAAAATAACGACTCATTATTTCGATAAAGTATATTCAGTTCTACGATTTTTCTGATGTTCTTCTTCTGTTTGTGCATCAGCAATTTTAGGTTTAGAATCACCATATCCTTTCGATTTCAATCTTTTCTTATCAACTCCTTTGGTTATTAAATAATCCATCACTGCTTTTGCACGATTCTCGGAAAGTAATTGATTATCTTTTTTTACACCACGATTATCCGTATGCCCACCAATTTCGGCATTATAAGATGGGTATTTTGTTAAGAGATCAGCCAATTTATCCAACTCATAATAAGATTCTTTTCGCAATGTTGCAGAAGCCAAATCGAAGAAAACATTTTCTAATGTAACTTCTGATTCTGATGTTACTGGATCTAATGGCACATCCATCAAATAAGGTTCTTTGTTTTCTGCTTTTTCTGTTAAGTTGAAATTCTTAGAATAAAATTTGTATCCCGATTTTTCAACACTCAAAGCATAATCTCTATTGGTTGCAATGGCCACTAAAAATTCTCCGTTACCTGGATTAGAATAACTAGTAATAACCACTTCTCCTGTTTGTAAATCTACCAACTCAAATTTCGCCTCTAGTTTATCTTTTGATATCGCATCATAAACTACACCTTTCATATAAGTGGTGACTTGAGGGCGCGATTCTTCTGGCATCTCAAATGAATACAAATCTAATCCTCCATAACCACCTTCACGATCGGAAGCAAAAAAGGCTTCTTCTCCATTGGAAGAAACTAATAATGAATTTTCATCGCTATTGCTATTAATTGGGAAACCGATATTTTTTGGTTTTCCCCATTTACCATCTGCATCTTTTCTACATACATAAATATCATGTCCGCCCATACCTGGATGTCCGTTAGAAGAAAAATACAATGTTTGTCCATCAGGATGAATCAAGACAGAAGATTCCATATAGGGAGTATTTATATGTGCAGGTAATTTTTGTGGACGTGACCAATATCCTTTTTTATCAACTTCCGAATAGAAAATATCGGAATTCTTTACACCAGGAATTTCTTCTTTTACTGCACGAACAAAAAATAATGTTTTTCCATCCACCGCATAAGAAGGTTGAGATTCCCACTGACCAGAATTTACAGGTTCTCCCAAATTTTCTGGAAAATCCCATTCGTCACCAAATTTATAAGTAATAAAAAGGTCGCAACTCCCTACTCCATTTCTTCCTTCGCCATATTCGCCACCTACTTCACAAGCCGTAAAAATCAAAACTTGACCATCTGATGAAAGTGAAGGTGCTCCTTCATTGTAAGGCGTATTAATTCTTGCGCTAATACTAATTCCTTTTTGCCATGTTTTATCTTTCTTTTGACTTACAAAAAAATCTTCTTGAATATGGTCAGCATTATTATCTACTTCAATTTGTCGAGTGAATAATAAAGTTTGGTCATCTGCAGTGATACACGGAAAATATTCACCCATATGTGTATTTACTCCTGGACCGAGATTTATGGGTTCAAATTTTAAAGGATTAGCCACTGCCTTTTTTGCGAACTCACAACTTTGCATTAATAATTCTAATTGATCATATCGTTCATCTGATAAACCTTTTGTTTCGGCATATTTATTTAAATGAGCATAAGCATCGTTATACAATCCTTGCTTAAATTCTAATTTCCCTAAGAAAAAAGCAGCATCAGGAAAAAAATCAGCATTTATTTCCATTACTTTTTTCAGGTATTCAATTGCTTTTAGTGGTTGTTTTCCTTCTTCATAAACCACTGATAAAATAAAATATACTTCCACAAAATTGGGATCATACTTTTTTGCTTTCATGAGGTTCTCTTCGGCACCTTTCAAATCGCGTTTACCAAATTGATCTACATTATCGAAGCAAGCCAATGCTTTTTTATAAGCTTTCACTGCTTTTTTATTTTTGCTCGTTACATTGATATCATATTGAGAAAATACAAATGCCGACTGAATGAAAAATAAAATAAAAAATACTATTTTGATTAATTTTCTCATGGTATATTGAGGTATTTATGTGTTTGAAGTGAAATTTTCCATTTTGGATTTTGTTTGACATATTCTACAATCATTGGCATCATTTCTTCGCGCTTTTCCCATTCGGGTTGTAAAAACAAAATACAACCAGGTTTCACTTTTGCAGCTTGTTCTTCGGCCCAAATCAAATCATGTTTATTGAATACTATCACCTTTAATTCATTTGCTTTTAAATAACTACTTTCTATTGGAAGCTTAAACTTCTTAGGAGAAAGACAAACCCAATGCCAGTTTCCTGTAATCTCACCTGTTCCTGAAGTTTCGATAGCTGTTTTAACATTATTTTTGATTAGTAAATCGGTTAACGGTCGAAGATTGTACAATGAAGGTTCTCCTCCTGTGATAACGCAAAAATTAGATTTGGATACAAGATTCCATTCCGTCATTTCATCTATTGTATGAATGGGATGCTTATCAAAATCCCAACTTTCTTTCACATCACACCAAGTGCAACCCACATCACAACCTCCCAAACGAATAAAATAGGCGGCTTTGCCTGTATTAAATCCTTCGCCTTGAATAGTATAAAAATGTTCCATGACCGGAAGCATTTCTCCACTAGAAATTTTTGATTTTGTGTCCAATGATGATTATTTCTTCGTCAAAAATAATCAATAGTTTGAGAAAAGTAATATTAAACAATGTTAGTTCATTTTATAATGACTAATTTCTCATTATGTAGGATTCGATTATTTAATACATGTTGTAATATATATATACCATTTTCTATATCAGAAACGTCAATTAGCATATTATCATCATTCTGTGCAACTTGTGTTTTTTTAATGAGTTTTCCATTCAAATCAACTATATTCAATTCCCCGTTTTGAAATGATTCGTTTCTTATTTCATAATTAAAATATGAAGAGGCAGGATTTGGAAATAATTTAACATTACCTTCTAATTCTTCTTGGATGCCAGAAATGAAATCACAGGAAAATGCGACTAAATAAGGAAAATTATTGGTTCCTAAACTTGTCAATGTATCGTTCCATAATTCGATTGGGGTTCCTCCGGTTCCATTTAAGAATAAATAAACTTTACCCCCATTTTTATCCAAAGCAAACCGATTATTACTGGTTAAAGAATTATTATTTCCACCTGAGGGTAATATGTCAGAACAAATGAACGTTCCAAACTCATCGTATAATAAAATGAATGGTGGATCAGTTGTATTCATATTTGCCAAATAAGTATCTGTTTCTAAAATTAAATTGTCATGTTGCGGATCTTGAACTCCTCCAAAAAAATAAATCATATCGTTACTCTTTGTTTCATCAATTCCTATTTCATATCCTATCGTATAATTCATTCCACCTGGGTTATAGGCCCATATTGTTTCGCCTATAGAATCTAATTTTAAAAAAAATGCAGACGCATCAGGAGCGAAAAGATGAATTGAATCAAAATATGCATTATAAAAAAAGCTGCCAGTAACATAAATATTGTGATCCGAGTCTACTTCAATTTCAGTACCATAAATGCCGTCATTCACTCCACCAAAAAAAGAGTTTAAAAAAATTGTGTTACCCGCACTATCGAATTTTGCAATAAACATACTTCCACTTATCATATTGGTTGAATATGTAGAGATTGAATCAAATGAAAGTGAATCTCCAGGCCACCATCCAGTAATGTAAATATTATTATCTGGATCTGTTGAGACATCTCTTATTACAAAATGATTACTTGAAAAAACTGGATTTTTTACCCATATAACATTGCCACTATTATCGTATTTAACAAGAACTGAGCTTACCAATCCTTGAACTGGAATGGAAATAGTATCTATTTCGAGAATTGGACTAGAAAAATTATATGCAACAATAACATCGCCATTATCATCTACAGTCAATGAAGAAACATAATCATTATTACCAATTCCAACTGCAATTTTAAACCAAACTAAATTTCCAGATTCATCTAATTTAAAAATAAATGGTTCATAATTCCATGAATTATCAGCTGATGTAATAATTAAACTATCATAAATTAAAGTGTCGACATACATTCCTCCGATAAAAATATTATTTTGAGAATCAAAATCTAAGTCTACTCCAAAAGAATAGTGGTGACTTTCTGAATCAAATAACCAAATTGGATTACCTAATGCATCCGTTTTTAAAATATATATTCCTCCATTATTTGCATTATTACTAACAGAGAATCCCTGAAATTCGAAATAATTATCATAAGCCCCAATACTCACTAAATCCCCATTATTATCGACACCTAAAGAGCTTACAATCGCTCTATTTGTAATAGATTCTTTACCCCACATCCAATTGGATTGAGAAAAAACATTTGACTGAAAAAATAAAATTAATGTGAATAAAATACCAATTCTCATATAGAATACAATATAAGAAAATAATTGATTAAAAATTCTAACTATAAAAAATCCTCATGAATTTTATCAATTCCTATAGCAATTTTGCGATCTTTCTCGGTGATTTTATACCCAGCATCGTGCGTACAGAGCATCATAGCCACTTTATTATAACTAATAAAAATATCAGGATGATGGTTTTCGGTTTCCGCTAAATCTGCCACTTTGTTGACAAACTTCATAGCCGATTCAAAATCTTTGAATAAAAATGTACGATCAAGCTTATTCGCTTTCTCTTGCCAGTCTTTCATTATTCTTTTAATAATTTACCACTAGAAACTATTTTATTATCTACCATAACGGTATAAAAATAAACTCCGCTTTCGAAATCAACTACAGGAATTTCGGTTTTGCCAGATATAGTTTGAGAAATCAACTTCTGCCCAAGTATATTTTGCAATGAAAATTTTGCATTCTCAAAACCTTCAATATTCACCATTAATCGATTTTCAAATGGATTAGGATAAACTTTCACTTCTTTCTTTTCTTCTTCTTTAACCCCTACCGCACAACTACTAGCACAAAAAGTAACTGTTCCAGCGATAGTTCCCACATTCAAATCGTAGGTTCCACCAGT
>CAMBFX010000180.1 GCA_945865695.1 Chryseobacterium gleum
GCAGGTGGCGTTGAATCAGCTATGGAAAGCGATGAATGGAAGAATGGATTGTTTACGTATTGTTTATTGCATGGATTGAAAGATAAAGTAGCAGATACGAATAAAGACGGTGAAATTTGGTTATCGGAATTGCAAAGTTATTTGAGAAAAGAAGTTACTGAGTTGAGTAATGGTGCTCAGCAGCCTACGAGCAGGATAGAGAATTTAAGTATGGATTTTAGGGTGTGGTGATACAAATACTAAAAACAATTACTATAAATAATCGACAGTTCTCTTTCATCTTAAAAAAACCTTAATATATTCGCATAAGTTAATTCAATTTTATGCGCATTTATAGTATTAGCATCTTTTTAATTTTATTTGCTTCTTGCAATTCAACGCCAGCAGTAGAATCAAAATTTTCAGCACGAGAAACTAAACAAAAAGTTGAAATAGATTCTGTTGAAATATCAGAAACTGAAATAGAAAATAGTGATGCCACTGCTGAACCTGAAATTATTCCCAAAATAAATCTCAAAGACGTTTACAACGACATTGCCCTCTTTCTCTCCGGAAAAAAACTAAATAAAAAAAGTCCCTATTTCGATTTAACCAAAGATTCTTCCTTTATCAAATATTCCAAATCGATTACCTATAATTATAAAAAATACAACGATAAACAATTGGTAAAAATTTCTGATTGGTCGAAAAAAGAATTAGCAGAAATACACCAAACTTCTAAAGACATTTTTTATCCATTTAGCGGGCCAGATATTATACACGCGTTAACCGTTTTTCCCAATGGAGAAAACTATTATTTATTCGGTCTTGAGCCCGTTGGAGAAATTCCAGACCTTCAAAACATCCCTTTGGTTTCGATGAATAAATTATTTTCAGCATTAAATAAATCTATGTCGGATAATTTGAATCTAAGTTTTTTCATCACCAAAAAAATGTACAAAGATTTAAATTCAGAATATATCAAAGGAACCATTCCTGTTTTACTTTTTTTCCTTTCTAAAATGAATTATCATATACAAGAAATAAAACCTGTAGCTATTTTGGATGATGGCTCATTAGAAATAAAAGATCGAATTGCTAAAAATAATTTCAAAAATTATACCACAGGAGTAGAAATATCATTCGTGGATACTGCCACTAATCAATTGAAAAAAATCTACTATTTCTCTATGGATATTTCTAATGCGGGTTTCAAAACACATTTGGGGATGCAAAATTTCATGAATTCATTCAAGGCACCAGTTACCACTTTAGTAAAATCTGCTTCCTATTGTTTACACGGGGCAAAATACTCTCTCATTCGCGATATCATTGAAGACAAAACGAAATATTTATTGCAAGATGATACTGGAATTCCATATTCTTATTTCAGTGATAAAAACTGGACAGTTACCTTATTTGGATCTTATGATGAGCCCGTAAAAATTTTTACAGATATGTATCAAGAAGATTTAAAAAAAGCGATGGATGAAAAAGCAAAACCAATTGACTTTAGATTTGGTTATACGAAAGAAGCGAATATACTTTTAGGAATAAAAAAACTAAACTAAACTACTTTCAACTTCAATCACTTCCTTAATATCAGGAACAGCATTTCTAATAGCATCTTCTACTCCCGATTTCATGGTCATTGCACTCATGGAACAACTTCTGCAAGCGCCCAATAATTTTACACGAACAATTTTATCAGATGTTACTTCAACCAACTCAATATTCCCACCATCCGCTTCTAAAAACGGACGAATTTGAGCAATGGCTTCTTCAACTTTATTATGTAATTCGGAGCGGTTCATAAGGCAAATATAGGGAATGTAAAATGTAAAATGTAAAATAATAAAATAATAATCAAGTCTTCGGCATCAATCATTAGTTAAAACTTATTCGCTAATTGGCTGATTCGCTAATTCACTTCCCCAATCATTTTTCCATTTGCACAATCTTAGTCGGTTCCATATTGTGATTTCTCCAGTTTACGCGTTCAATTAAATTCGCAACTAACAAGTCGAATGCAATTTGCGAAGGAGTTCCTTCTTGTAAAACTGCTGGACGACCTGCATCACCACTCTCACGAATCGATTGCACCAATGGAATTTCTCCTAAAAATGGAACTTCTAATTGTTCTGCTAATATTTTTGCCCCTTCTTTCCCAAAGATGTAATACTTATTCTCTGGTAATTCTGCTGGAGTGAAGTAAGCCATATTTTCTACAATCCCCAGAATAGGAACCTTTATGGAATCTAACTTAAACATTCCAACGCCTTTTCTTGCATCTGCTAAAGCAATATCTTGCGGAGTACTTACAATCACCACCCCAGTTAAAGGAACCACTTGCACAATACTCAAATGAATATCGCCAGTTCCAGGAGGTAAATCAATCAATAAATAATCTAATTCTCCCCAATGAGTATCTTTAAACATTTGATTGATGGCTTTACTCGCCATGGCACCACGCCAAACAATAGCTTGATTTATATCGGCAAAAAATCCTATCGAAAGCAATTTTACTCCATAACTCTCCACTGGTTTTATTAATGATTTTCCATCTATTTCAATCATCATCGGTTTCTCGTGCTGAACATCGAACATGATAGGAACAGATGGTCCATAAATATCCGCATCAATCAATCCCACTTTAAACCCTTTTTTCGCTAATCCTGCAGCTAAATTTGATGTAATAGTAGATTTTCCTACACCACCTTTTCCCGATGCAATAGCAATAATATTTTTCACGCCAGGTAAAACACTTCTATGCTCGGGAGCGCGATCTGCACCCAAAGCTTTTATAATTACTGTAACTTCATATTCCGAACCAAAATTTCTTTCAACAGCGAATTTACAGGCCTCTTCCATTCTTTTTCGACTATGGAGCGCAGGATTATTCACCTTGACAGAAAAGGATATTTTGTTGCCTTCAATAACAATTTCCTCTACCAAATTAAGCGAAACGATATCCTTTTTCAAATCGGGCTCTTGAACATTTTCGAGCGCTTTCAATAATTCTTCTTGGGTAATCATAGTCATATTTTGATGCAAATTTAACTTTATGATTGAGAATACGGCAAACTAAAACTACAATTAATACGTATATTTGTGTAGGTGATGATTTTGATTACTACAATAAACATTTCAATAATGATTTTTAATAGCACTTTATGAATTCATTAACAAAAATTTTAGCCGTTGCTACATTAATTTCATTAACCATTGGCGCTTGCAAAAAGCAAATAGATCCTATTGATGAAACACCAACTCCAACAACTGGTTCACTTAGATTAGATTTTGATAATGTGGTAGGAATAGAATCATTAGTGCTTAATGATAGTATCTATTTGAATCAAAATGGAGATACTTTTACGGTTTCATTATTTAAGTATTATATTTCTAATGTAAAATTGTATAAAGCAAACGGAGATCATTATGATGTACCCAATTCTTATTATTTAATTGATGCCTCCATTCCAGCTTCTTCTATTGTCACAATAAATGACATTCCCAATGAAACCTATGCTTCAATCGAATTTATGATTGGTGTAGATAGCACAAGGAATGTTTCAGGAGTGCAATCAGGAGCATTAGATCCAGGAAATAATATGTTTTGGAGTTGGAGTTCGGGTTATATCATGGTAAAATTAGAAGGAACCTCGCCGCAATCATCCGCCTCTCAAAATTCTATTCTCTTTCACATTGGTGGATTTACCGGACCGAATAAAGTTTTGAAAACTATAACGCCCAACTTACAAGGTAATTCAATTGTTATTACTAGCACAACAACACCTGAAATTCATTTAATGACTGATGTTTTAGAAATGTTTAAAACACCTACTTCAATGGATTTTTCAGTTACCAATGGAATTCACATGCCGGGTGCATCAGCCAAAACAGTTGCCGATAATTATGAAGACATGATAACTTTCGATCATATTCATTAATAATTGCGTTTAGTCTTACTCATAGGATTTTTATGGATAATTTTTTCTGGATGTTCCAGAGATCCTGAAATTATTTTTCCTGAAGATAAATTATTTTTTATTCCAGAAGGATTTCCTACACCGGCTTATGATCTTTCCAATAATTTCTCAAAAGCACAATTCAAATTAGGGAAAAAATTATTTTTCGACCCCATTCTTTCAGAAAACATAACGGTTTCTTGTTCTTCCTGTCATTTACCCAATGCTGCATTTAGTGACCCAGGAAATGCTTTTAGTATTGGATTAAATAATACAATGGGAAAAAGAAATTCGCCCGCTTTAATAAATCTTGCTTGGCAAACGAATTTCATGTGGGATGGTGGCGTCAATCATATAGAGATACAACCATTGGCTCCGTTGACGAATCCAGATGAAATGGGATGGGATCTTGCTCCCGTCATCGCTAACTTAAATCAAAATTCCGAATATAAAATTTTATTTAAAAAAGCCTTCGATACAGATTCTATTACTTCAGCCTTTATGTTTAAAGCATTGGCGCATTATATGTCTTGTTTAATTTCTTCTGAATCAAAATATGATCAATATACTCGAGGAGAAATTAATCTTACTGCATCAGAATTAAATGGATTAAATCTATTTCAACAAAATTGTTCTACTTGCCATACAGAACCATTGTTTACTGATCTTTCTTATCGTAATAATGGAATTGGATGGAATGCGAGTTCACCAGATGCAGGAAGATTTATTATTACGCAAGTAAATTCAGATTCCTTAAAATTTAAAGTGCCCACGTTAAGAAATATTGAATTGACTTTTCCTTACATGCATGATGGAAGAATAAATACATTGGAAGAAGTAATTAATCATTATGCGTCTGGAAATTTTCATGTGAATGTAGATTCAGAAATAAATTCTATTTCATTATCTACGTCTGAAAAATTAGATTTATTGAATTTTTTAAAAACATTAACTGACGAAGAATTTATAAATAACCCAAATTTGAAACCCTAAAAAATATTTACTTCGAATAAAAAATTACTAATGAACTCCATTAATAATTTAATTCTTCTTATCATTTTATCTTTTACAATTAGAAAATCAAATGCCCAATTTGAATATTTTACTGCAAACAAAAAAAATTATACTTTTTCCCTCTCGAAGGTTTAGGAGAAAGTATAGACAAAAAAATCAAACGATTACTTTTGAATATCTAAATTTTAAATAATGAGATTTTTTCATGAAAGCGGTAAATAAATTGAAAAAGTCTATCCCATTTGATTTTGTTATTGAAGAATTATCATCTATTGGGCCAACAGTAAAAGCATTTTTTGGCGCACACGGAATTTATCGTGACGAAGTGATACTTTTTATTCTCAGAAAAAAAGAAGAACATACCGGGCTATTGACTTATTCGCTGATTGACTTATTCGCTGATTGGCTTATTCGCTGATTGGCTTATTCGCTGATTGACTTATTCGCTGATTGACTTATTCGCTGATTGGCTCATTCGCTATTGGCTATTGGCTGATTGACTTATTCGCTGATTGGCTTATTCGCTGATTGACTTATTCGCTATTGGCTATTGGCTATTGGCTGATTGGCTTATTCGCTGATTGACTTATTCGCTGATTGACTTATTCGCTGATTGGCTTATTCGCTGATTGGCTTATTCGCTGATTGGCTTATTCGCTGATTGACTTATTCGCTGATTGGCTTATTCGCTATTGGCTATTGGCTGAT
>CAMBFX010000181.1 GCA_945865695.1 Chryseobacterium gleum
TTCACATTCATTCCTTCTTCGAGAATCATGTCTATTCCACGAAACGATGCTTTTATTCCTGCATTATCTCCATCATAAAGAATGGTGATGTTGGGAGTAAATCTTTTTATTAATCTAATCTGATCCGTAGTTAATGAAGTTCCACTCGAAGCCACTGCATTTTCTACGCCTGCTTGATATAATGAAACCACATCGGTATATCCTTCTACTAAAAAGCAATTATCATTGGCGATAATCGATTTCTTAGCAAAAGCCAATCCATATAAAGTTTTACTCTTATTGTAAATTTCTGTTTCGGGACTGTTGAGGTATTTCGGAATTTTTTTATCCGTTTTTAGTGTACGTGCACCGAACGCAATTACTTTTCCGGTATGATTATGAATTGGAAAAACGACTCTATCGCGAAAGAAATCGAAAAATTTTCCTTCACGTTCTTTCGCTAATCCAGTTTTAACTAATAATTGAGAATTGTATCCATGTTCGTGTGCTGCATTCAATAAATCTTCATATTTCTCTACTGCATATCCCAATTGAAATTTCTCAATGGTAGCTTCGTTGAAACCACGTTCTTTAAAATAGGTTAACCCAATATTTTGTCCAGCTTCCGTCTCAAAAAGATTTTTGGTATAATGACGTTGTGCGAATGACGAAATGATAAATAGCTCTTCGCGTTCGTTTTTTTCTTTGATATCATCCGGAGAGAGTTCTTCTTCCTCAATCGGAATATGATATTTGGCAGCAAGATAACGCAATGCTTCTGGATAAGTGGAATGTTCATGTTCCATCACAAAGTTCACTGAGTTTCCTCCAGCACTGCAACCAAAACATTTGTAAATTCCTTTTACGGGAGAAACAGTAAACGAAGGTGTTTTTTCATTGTGAAACGGACAAGAACCAATATAATTGACACCACGTTTTTTCAACGTAATAAAATCTCCCACTACTTCTTCGATACGGGCAGATTCAATTATTCGGTCTATCGTTTCGCGAGGAATCATTTATTATTTTCCTTCAATTTTTTAGTCATATCTACTTCCTTTACTAATTTTCCTTCTAAGTCATAGAACATCCAATTACCACTTTTTTCTCCACCTGTAAAATAGCCAATGTAATTTACTTGTCCGTTGGGATGATAGCTCACCACTTTTCCATGCGAATCTCCGCCTTGAAAATTACATTCACTCCATTTGCTTCCGTCTTCACGGAAATGCGTCCATAAACCTTCTTTTTTTCCATTGGAAATGGTTCCAGATGATTTTAATTTTCCGTTGGGATACGTTAATTCGTGAAATCCATCTTCTAAGTTTACTTCTGAATCTTCATTGAGATGATTCATCATGTTTTGCAATTCTGGATCTTTAAGATCTTTTTTCTTTTCTGTTTTTTCTTCTCCATCAGATTTTTTTTCTGAGGAGCAGGAGAAAAGGAGAAAGGATAATAATAAAAATGCAAAGATGACTTTCATAATTCAGTTTAATTTTCTAGTATAATTTTTAATTGAGAATTTAATTCAGGAATTCTATTTTTTACTACATCCCAAACAATTTCATAATCCACTACAAAATAATGGTGGATTAATTTATCACGCATTTGAGACATATTTCTCCATTCAATTTCAGGAAATTGATTTTTAAATTCAACATCCACCTTTTTTGATGCCTCTCCAATAATTTCTAAACTACGGATAATTGCTCTCTGTAATACTTCATTCTCCATAAAACCTGAGAATGTAATGGAAGAGGTGTTATTAGTAATGAATTCTGTTTCATCAAAAATATGTCGAATAAATTCAATCGCTGATTTGGACATACTTTATTTCTTTTTCGATATAAGGCTTAAAATATTTGCTGATAGATTCTGGAGTAAGTAAATCCACATTGCGTGAAAAAGATTTTTCCAAATAATTCACCAGTGCAATATAATTTTCAAAATTCTTGGATCCTGGTGAATATTCAACAAGAAAATCAATATCACTATCTTCTTTTTGTTCATTTCTAACGAAAGAACCAAAAACACCAATACGTTTAACTTTCATAGCAGAAAGCTCGCTCTTATGTTGTATTAAGTAATTTTCTATTTCCTCGAAGTTAAGCATAGTGTAAATTTACGAAATATGATTACAAGTTCAACAACCTATCATCCACTAAATTGGGAAGCGTGACTTTCAACTTCTTACTTCTCTTCATTTCCCTCTGAATCGCAAACAAGGCTTCTTTATTTCTCGCCCAAGCTCTTCTGGCAATTCCGTTATTTACATCCCAGAATAACATACTTTTCAATCTACGGTCGCTATTGGCACTTCCATCCAATACCATTCCAAAACCTCCATTGATTACTTCGCCCCAACCAACACCACCGCCATTGTGCAATGAAATCCACGTGGCGCCTCTAAATCCATCGCCCACAAAATTATGCACAGCCATATCAGCTGTGAATTGTGAGCCATCATAAATATTACTGGTTTCTCTATACGGAGAATCCGTTCCTGAAACATCGTGATGATCTCTTCCCAAAACAACAGGTGCAGAAATTTTCTTCGCCTTAATCGCTTTGTTGAATGCCTCTGCAATTTTTATTCTTCCCTCGGCATCCGCATATAAAATTCGGGCTTGTGAACCTAACACCAATTTATTTTTCTGCGCATCACGAATCCAAACCATGTTATCGTTCAACTGTTGTTTGATTTCTTTTGGAGCCGTTTTGTACATTTTTTCCATCACCTGCAAGGCAATTTTATCAGTGATAGCTAAATCTTCCGGTTTTCCACTGGTGCAAACCCAACGAAAAGGTCCAAAACCATAATCAAAGCACATCGGCCCTAAAATATCTTGCACATAAGATGGATAAATAAAAGTTCCATCATTTTTGGGCGAATTTACTTTTGCCCCTGCACGTGATGCTTCTAATAAAAATGCATTTCCATAATCGAAAAAATACATTCCGTTTGCGGTTAATTTATTGACCGCATCGGCATGACGAACTAAAGTTTTTTGAACTTCTTTTTTAAATTTCTCTGGTTCATCCGCCATCATTTTATTGCTTTCTTCATAGGAGAATCCAGCAGGATAATATCCTCCTGCCCATGGATTATGCAAAGAAGTTTGATCACTTCCAATATCCACTTTGATATTTTTCTTTGCCAACGCCTCCCATAAATCCACAATATTTCCATCGTATGCCAATGAAACGGCTTCACCTTTTTCTTGTGCTTCTTGTGTTCGAGTAATTAATTTATTTAGGTCAGAAAAAACTTCATCTACCCAACCTTGTTCGTGTCGTTTGTAAGTAGCTTTTGGATTTACTTCGGCAGTGATGCTTACTACTCCTGCAATTCTTGCTGCCTTGGGTTGCGCACCGCTCATTCCTCCTAAGCCGGCAGTAACAAATAAAACGCCTTTAGGAATCTTTCCTTTGAATTTCATTCTTGCAGCATTCATCACAGTGATAGTGGTTCCATGAACAATTCCCTGCGGACCGATATACATAAACGAACCAGCAGTCATTTGTCCGTATTGTGTTACTCCAAGCGCATTGTATTTTTCCCAATCATCGGGTTTAGAATAATTCGGAATCATCATTCCATTGGTAACAACCACTCGTGGAGCATCTTTATGAGAAGGAAATAATCCCATCGGATGTCCACTATACAAAACCAATGTTTGATCATCGGTCATAGTGGCCAAATATTGCATCGTGAGTAAATACTGTGCCCAGTTTTGAAAAACGGCACCATTTCCTCCGTAGGTTATTAATTCGTGCGGATGTTGGGCCACGGCATAATCCAAATTATTCGAAAGCATATGCATGATAGCTTTTGCTTGAATAGATTTTCCGGGATAGTCCCCAATGGGACGAGCAAATATTTTATATTCCGGACGGAAACGATACATGTAAATTCGTCCGTAAGTTTTTAATTCTTCAGCGAATTCTTTAACGAGTGTAGTATGGAATTTTTTCGGGAAATATCTCAATGCATTTTTTAGTGCGAGTTTTTTTTCTTCAGCATTGAGAATATCTTTTCTTTTGGGTGCATGATTGAGCATTGCATCAAAAGGTTTAGGCTTTGGTAGAGAGGTTGGAATTCCTGCTAAAACTAATTTTCGGAATTCGGTGGTATTTATATTTAATGGATTTCTCATAATGTTTAATTGGGACTTCAAAGATATAAAAAGGTTAAATCCATGAATTTATTTTAAAAGATTGTATTCAACAAAAAACTTAGATACATTTGATAAAAATTAGTCGGCAATCTATGGCGAGAATTAAAACCAATAATAAACTTATATTACCATGAAAAAATCATTTATTTATTTAGCCTTATCAACTATAATCATTTTAACTTCTTGCGGAGGTAAGGAAGAATCAAAAGGTGATTCTAAAGACAAAGAAGGTACAGAAGAAACAACAGAAGAAGAGGGCCCAACTCGATTAACTCCTGCTGATATTGATTTAAGCAAGCCTATTCCGTGTGAAGAAGCTTTAGCTCAAATTATGTGTTGGGAGAATAAAACAGTTGATGTTGCTGGATATGTTTACACCTATTATGGAGATTCTGCAGCTGTAGATTACGGTAGTTTAGTTTTATTGGTTGAAAAAGGAAAAGGAAAGCAAGCCATAAGTGTTAATTTGAAAGACCGTGATAAGAAGTTCAAAATACATAAGAATGATATGATTCATGTGAGAGGAAAAATTTCTGGAACCTATTTCGATACTTTAGTTTCGATGAATGATGTGGAAGTGATTAAAATTGCACCAAAAATTGAAACAGAAAAGTTGAATCCTGAAAAAGCAGGAGCAATTTTCTATGCTGGTGATTTACAAAAGGATTACACTCAATGGAACAATAAAGAAATTGCTGTGGTTGGAAATTATTTTATGACTACTACTTCTACCACATCTTATGGAGTAACGAATCGTGTGGATTTAAAAGGAGCAAAAAGTGATTATGCTGATGTTGGATGTGATTTTGCTGTTGACCCGAGTGATAAATTGAAAGATAACCGAGAAGGTGTAATCGTTAAGGGTAAAATTAAGCCCGGAGGTTCTTTTGGTAAACTTCAA
Source organism: Chryseobacterium gleum (assembly GCA_945865695.1). Classification (GTDB taxonomy): domain Bacteria; phylum Bacteroidota; class Bacteroidia; order Flavobacteriales_D; family UBA2798; genus CAMBFX01. The sequence goes on from CAMBFX010000181.1 coordinate 5,062, forward strand.
CTTTATGATTGCCAACTAATTAATAGATAATTTTTATTGGTTTTTATAGGTCAATCGGAAATCCTATATTTGACAAGAAATTTATAATGAAAATCAACATTTATGAACAGTAAGAAATTTTTAATTTATCTATTTGCACCTGTTGCATTATTTTTTGCTTCTTGTGGAGGCGGTGAAGAAGAAGGTGGTAAAGAAGGTGAAAATGGTGATGAAGAAGTTAGTCTTGATGGAATGGTGGCAAATGATACTTTGATGGCTCATGGATTGAACACTACTATTTGGGTACCTGAAGAATTAGCACCAGATGGAACTCAAATTCCGGCTCAGATTGAACCTGATGCTGATAATATGTTGTGGAAATTGAAATCAGGAAAAAAATTCCATATTGTTATTCGTGTGGTTGATGGAGAAGGTAACTATATCAAACGCAAAAAAGAAGAATTAGCAGGTGGAATATTCAAAGTTGAATACCTAGATGAGAAGGATAATTATGTGATGTATAAAGCAACATTACCTGAAAACTCAAGTAGTATTGAATTTTTTAAATTCTATGGGGTAAAGAAAGTAAACGGTGAAGAGTATGAGTTCTACACCGA
>CAMBFX010000182.1 GCA_945865695.1 Chryseobacterium gleum
AGCACGAATCAGGTGGATGATTTAATGGAAGAAATTGAAAAAGTAATTCGCAGAGATGAAAGAGTTTTAGTAACTACGCTAACCAAAAGAATGGCCGAAGAACTTTCGAAGTATTTGACAAAAATGGAAATTCGTTGCACGTATATTCACTCAGACGTTGATACTTTGGATCGAGTTGAGATTTTGCAAAATTTACGAAAAGGATTTTTTGATGTGTTGATTGGAGTAAATCTTCTTCGTGAAGGTTTGGATTTACCAGAAGTTTCATTGGTAGTAATTATGGATGCCGACAAAGAAGGATTCTTGCGTTCAGAACGAGCTTTGGTACAAACAGTAGGACGTGCGGCTAGAAATATCAATGGAAAAGTAATTATGTATGCTGATAGAATGACGGACTCGATGCGTAAAACCATTGATGAAACCAATAGAAGAAGATCGATGCAGACGGAATACAATATCAAACATAATATTACTCCAACGCAAATTATAAAAACAAATGAGACGATATTGGTTGGAAAACGCAATCCGAAGAATATAAAAAATGCGAAAGTGTATATGCAACAAATGGAAATTGCCCAAGCTGCCGATCCAGTATTGCAATATTTAACCAAAGAACAACTAGAGAAAAATATTGGTTTATTGAAAAAATCAATGGAAATAGAAGCTCGTCAAGAGAATTTTATTGAAGCCGCTAGATTGCGCGATCAGATGTATAATATGTTGCAACACCTCGAGAAATTAGGCAAATAATCTCCATCTTTTCTCTAATTAACTAGATTTAAACGAAGATTGGAGGAGAAAATTTAAAAAACTATCCTCGTTTCACCTTCACCATTTTTTGAATAAATAAATTATTCGGTATAGTAATCACTTCTCCTTCGGCTGTTTTCAAGGTCATAAAAAACATTCCAATATCACTGATACGTGCTTCTATATTAAATTCTTTGTCCATGATGGTAATGGTATCACCAATTTTAGCTGGGTGGTTAAAATAAATAACTAAGGTGGCAGTAACATTTGAAATAATTGACCATTGAGCAAAAAATGCAATTCCCAATACAGTGAGCATTGATGTAATGAAAAACACCAATTCACTTTGATTGACACCCCAAATGAAAAGTAATAAACCAAACGAAACCGAAAATAATAAAATATTAAATAATCTTTTTGTGACTTTCACTCTCGGTTTATCATAATCAAAAGTCTTTGCGGCTTTATCAATCCAGTTCGACATCAAACGTTTCGTAACCATATAAACTGCCAAAACAACGGCTGTTTCTATTAACTCGTATTTGTAAAATTCTAAGTAGTTCATTTTACCTTTTTTCTGTTTTTACTTCGTATCAATTTTAATTCTGATTTCAACTCAGCTATCAATTCCTTTTCTGATGGTAATATGAGTTTGTATTTTGAAGCAAATATTTGTCGACTTTCTTTCAAGATTGAATATTTTACTATAGCCTCATTTTTCTCGGTACACAAAATCAATCCAATGGTGGGATTGTCTGTCTTTAACTTCATTTCTTCCTCATAATATCTCACATACAAATCCATTTGACCAATATCCTGATGAGTTAATTTACCCACTTTCAAATCAATTATCACAAAACATTTCAAAATATAATTATAAAATACAAGATCGATGAAAAAATCTTCATCCTCGGCCGAAATTCTTTTTTGTCTAGCCACAAATGAAAAACCTTTTCCAAGTTCCAATAGAAAAAGCTGTAGTTTATTTAGCAATTCGGTTTCTAATTCCTTCTCATGATAAGTGACATCCGAACGAAGTGATAAAAATTCCAAAACATATGGATCTTTTACAAAATCTAATATGGTGGGTTTATCATCATCCGATTCTTTCTTTGATTTTACAACCAAACCATTCTTCTTTTTAGAAGACAACAATCGTTCAAAATAAAGCGAATTTATTTGTCGTTCTAATGTCCGTGTGCTCCAATTTTGTTCTACTGACTCATCCAAATAATAGCTTCGCGCATCTTTGTTTTCTACTCGTAAAAGTAGCCTGTAATGAGTCCACGTCAATTCGGGGCGCACTGCGTCCCGCATCTCTTTTTGACCCTTTTTTTTCAATTCGGGGCGCACTGCGTCCCGAATTGAAAATTGCAGAAAAAACTGCCGCATACGTCTCAGTTCTCTCTCGTCAATTGTTCTTCCAAAATCTTTATTTAATTTCTTTGCAAGATCCTTTAAAATATATTCGCCATAACCCGCTTTCTGATTTCCTCCTTGCTCTTCTTCAACAATACGTTTACCAATTTGCCAATAAGCAATCACCATCGAAAAATTAACTGCTTTTACCGCCTGCCCACGAGCTTGATCAAGAATGGATTTTATATCCGAATATAATTTATTTTTAACGGGTTTCATTAACGATTTTTTATTCATTTCTCACAATAAACCAATATTACATTATTTAATATAAATTTCTGACTCAAAATCCATTTTCTTAAGTTTACCATACATATAAAAATCAATCGTTCCTCCAATTTTGGTCAACCCAATTCCATTTGGTAATCTAAGATAATTGCATTTAGTTGAGTCATAAAATTTCTTCCCTTTGTTTTCAAACCAGTAATTAATCTTTTTACATAGCACCAATTATTTATTGTGGAATAAAATTTACCTATTTTTTTTGTCTTTTGTGCATTTACCTCATTGAAAACTGAGCAGTTTTCACTTGTATACGCACAACTTAAAAACAAAACGAAAAAACCAATTAATATAAATGCAAATAATTTCATTACGCCTGTATCATGCCCACATTATACTGCTTGGTGGCTGGAGCTTGATTGGCCGCTTCAATTCCCATTGAAATTACTTTTCTCGTCTCCAAAGGATCTATAATTGCATCCATCCATAATCTCGCTGCTGCGTAATACGGATTAGTCTGCGAATCATATCTCGATTTAATTTTATTAAATAATTCTTTTTCATTCTCAGGAGTAATTAATTCTCCTTTTGCTTTCAATGAAGCTACTTCTATTTGCACTAAAACTTTTGCCGCTTGCGCGCCACCCATGACAGCTATTTCTGCTGTTGGCCATCCAACAATCAATCTTGGATCGTATGCTTTTCCGCACATGGCATAATTTCCTGCTCCGTATGAATTACCCATGATAATGGTAAACTTAGGCACAACAGAATTCGCTTGTGCATTCACCATTTTAGCTCCGTCTTTGATAATTCCTCCATGCTCTGAACGAGAACCTACCATGAATCCAGTTACGTCTTGCAAAAACACCAATGGAATATTTTTTTGATTGCAATTCATAATGAATCGTGCTGCTTTATCAGCCGAATCAGAATAAATCACCCCACCAAATTGCATCTCGCCTTTTTTCGATTTAACTAATTTTCTTTGATTGGCAACAATACCCACTGCCCAACCGTCAATTCTAGCATAACCACAAATAATCGACATACCGAAACCTTCTTTGTATTCATCAAATTCCGAATTATCCACCAATCGAGAAATAATTTGGTGCGTATCATATTGCTTCGAACGATCTACCGGAACAATTCCATAAATTTCTTTTGGATCCAATTTCGGCTCTATCGATTTCTCTCTATTAAATCCTGCATCTTTTGTTTTACCAAGTTTACTCATCATGCGTTTGATGCGATCTAAACAATCTTTATCATCCTTGCATTTATAATCTGTCACTCCCGAAATCTCACAGTGAGTTGTTGCTCCACCTAATGTTTCATTATCGATATCTTCACCAATGGCAGCTTTAACCAAATAAGAACCTGCTAAGAAAATGGTTCCAGTTTTATCAACGATTAACGCTTCATCACTCATAATAGGTAAATAAGCACCACCAGCCACACAACTTCCCATAATAGCGGCAATTTGCGTAATTCCCATACTACTCATGATAGCATTATTTCTGAAAATTCTTCCGAAATGTTCTTTGTCTGGAAAAATTTCATCTTGCATGGGCAAATAAACTCCTGCACTATCTACCAAATAAATAATCGGTAAATTATTTTCAATCGAAATTTCTTGTGCTCTTAAATTTTTCTTTCCTGTAATTGGAAACCAAGCGCCAGCTTTAACAGTTGCATCATTGGCAACCACTAAACATTGTCGTCCGCTCACATAACCCATCACCACTACTACTCCACCAGCAGGACAACCACCGTGTTCCATATACATATCTTCACCAGCAAATGCACCAATTTCTATATATTGTCGGTCTACATCCAACAAATAAGTTACACGCTCACGTGCCGACATTTTTCCCTGTTCATGTAATTTCTCAATGCGTTTCTTTCCTCCTCCTTCAAAAACTTTGGCTAGCTTTTGATTCATTTTTGAAACCAATAACCGCATTTGATCATCGTTCTTATTGAAATCGATATCTTCTTTTTTAGATTTACTATCTGTCATAATTCTTTTTTTGGGAGTCAAATATAGTCAAAGTCGGCTCTAAAATTAGTTAAAAAGTTAAAGTTTTGACACGAAAAAATAAGAAAGCTGATTTTCACCCTAATTTAAACTCGATTTCGAGAATAATTCAAATTCCAAATTAAAATAAGCCTCCAATGATAATCAAGTTACTAGTAATTTTTAAAATAAGTTATCAATTTGACAACTTTTTACTATCTTTGTATAAATTAAGTTTTCCATGAGGATTTTTAGCAAAAGCACTTTAAAAGATTTTTACGAAAAACATGCGGATAGTAAAGAGCAATTACTGACTTGGTATAAAATCACAACGAAAGCAAAATGGAAAAATTACAATGAAATTAAATCCTATTTTAAAACAGTTGATTGCATCAAAGATAATTTAATGGTGTTTAATATTAAAGGGAATAAATACAGATTGGCTGTAGATTTTAATTTTAAGAATGAATGGGCGTTCATCATTTTTATTGGAACACATGCTGAATACGACAAAAAGAAATTTAAATAGATTTATTATGAAATCAGTTAGTAAAGTTATTGAATCAAAAAAAGAATATGAAATCGCCTTAAAAAGATTTCAAGCAATTTTTCATTCTAAATCTGGTTCAGAGGCTGAAAAAGAAGCCAAACTTCTTGCTGTTCTAATTGAAGATTATGAAAGCAAACATTTTACTATTCCTGAACCTGACCCAATCGAGGCTATCAAATACATGATGGAACAAAGTGATATGAATCTCAAAGAATTGTCCGAAATATTAGGAAACAAAGGAAATATTTCAAAAGTACTAAATAAAAAACGCAAACTAACTCTTGAAATGATTAGAAATATTAGCAAACATCTTCATATTCCTGCCGATATTTTAATCAAGGATTATTCTTTGAGAGTTTAAAAAGAATTACAACTTCCTTTTTTATTCTCAAATCGAAAACTTCTGTTAACTTTACCTATATGAGTTTTGTAAAAATCTACGACCGAAAAAAACTATTATCCCTTACTTCCATTCGAGAAGGCGAAACAAAAGCTGGAGAAAAAATGGAAGTTTTATCAGGAAATGATATTTCTTTTATAGCGAAATCATCGGCACGTTTTGTATTATTGGGAATACCAGAAGACATTGGTATCCGAGCCAATTTAGGATTGTCGGGCGCATCCAAAATGTGGGAAAAAGCCATCCAGAAAATTTGTAACGTTCAACATAATGAGTTTTTTGATGCAAGTTC
>CAMBFX010000183.1 GCA_945865695.1 Chryseobacterium gleum
TGGTCCCATAGTTCAACAGGATAGAACGGGAGTTTCCTAAACTTCTAATCGGAGTTCGAGTCTTCGTGGGATCACTAAAATTACTTTATCACAAATTTATTTACCGCAATCAAATTTCCATTTTCCAATAATCGATAAAAATAAATTCCGCTTTCCAGATTTTTGTTTTCAATCAGAATTTCATTCGAGGAAATATTTTCTTTTACCCTTACAACTCTTCCTGTTGCATCTAAAATTTCCAATCGCAGATTTTCAATATCAACAGAACCATTTATTTTTAGCGTTGCCATTTCATTCATTGGATTAGGATAAAAAGTCAACTTTGTATTATTTGCGGGATCTTCTATTCCCAACGCCTGTGTAACGGTAAAATTAAAACTATCCGTATCAACCGGTACAATACCCGGAGAACAACCTGGTCCGCCCGAACCGCTACTCAACGTAAAATTGAAAGTATGATTGCCTGCCTGTAGATTGCCTAAATCAAAAGTATCTGTCACATCACACATAACAGTCAACATTCCCACACAATGCATCGCATATGCAGTAGTTGTATTTCCAGCGGTTGAATTTCCTTGATTATCCATATCGCAACCACCACTGCTAAACATTAGGTCAACGTAAACTGTAACCAAATCATTAGTGGTTGGATTCACTGGAGAAACAGTAATACCCATAATTTGTCCTTGTGAATATAGATTAATTGAAAGTAAAAAGGTTGAAATAGTTAGTACTAGATTTTTCATAATGTGAAGTTTTAGAATAGACGTTTAAACATAGGTAAAGTTGCTTGGAAAAAGTATTACCAACAAAAAACCCCGATTTCTCAATCAGGGTTTTTTTAATATTCTAACCAAAAACTTTATCCATTCAACGCTTCCGCTCCCGCAACAATTTCCAAAATCTCATTGGTAATCGATGCTTGACGCGCTTTATTGTAAACGATTTTTAATTCTTTCACCATATCATTAGCATTGTCGGTTGCTTTATGCATAGCCGTCATTCGCGCTCCGTGTTCAGAAGCATATGAATCTAATAATGCTTTGAAGAATTGTACCTTTAATGATTTCGGGATTAAATCTTCCACGATTTCTGCTTTAGATGGCTCGAAGATGTACTCGTTATTCGTTTTGCTTTCTACTGCATTAGGATTCGCTGTAATCGGTAAAAATTGCTCTGCTACTAATTCTTGAACCGCTGCATTCTTGAATTTATTATAAACCAAAACAACTTTGTCAATGCTCTTGTCTACATAATGAGACATTACATTTTCTGCAATCTTAGAAACATTAGCAAATGATAAATTATCATACACTTCGTTCAAGTGTTTCGGGAAATCAGATCCTTTGATGTTATAAGAAGTGTGCTTATAAAATTCACTGGCCTTTTTACCAATAGAAAGCACGGCCACGTTATTGTTTTTGTATTCGTTTGCGATTAATAAATTCGCTTTTTTGATTACGTTGTTATTAAATCCACCGCATAAACCACGGTTAGAAGTAATGACAACAATCAAAACATTATTTACTTCACGAACGGCGCCGTAATTATTTTCACTTACATCCAAACTGGCAGAAAGATTTCCCAAAATCTCTCCGAGTTTTGTTGCATATGGACGCATTTGTATAATGGCATCTTGTGCTCTTTTCAATTTAGCAGCCGACACCATTTTCATGGCAGAGGTAATCTGCTTCGTTGAATTAACGGAAGTGATTCTGCTGCGTATTTCTTTTAAGTTAGCCATGGATCAATATCAATTCTTTTGTGCGTATTTTGAAGAAAGTTCTTTACAAGCTGTTTCTAATACTTTAGTGATTTCATCCGTGAATTTTCCTGCACGAATTTCATCCAAAGTACTTCTATGAGAAGCATCTAAATAATTTACATACTCTTCTTCGAATGCTTTGATTTTATTTACCGGCACAGAGGTCAATAAACCTTTTGTTCCCAAATAAATAATCGCTACTTGCTTCTCAACCGACATTGGAGCATTTTCTCTTTGCTTCAAAATTTCTACGTTACGCTTTCCTTTTTCAAGTACTGCTTTTGTAGTGGCGTCCAAATCTGAACCGAATTTTGCAAACGCTTCCAACTCTCTATATTGTGCTTGATCCAATTTTAATGTACCAGCTACTTTTTTCATCGATTTGATCTGTGCATTTCCACCTACACGAGATACCGAAATACCTACGTTGATCGCTGGACGAATTCCAGAGTTAAATAAATTTGACTCTAAGAAAATTTGTCCATCAGTAATGGAAATAACGTTCGTTGGAATATAAGCAGAAACGTCACCTGCTTGTGTTTCGATAATTGGTAAAGCAGTTAATGATCCTCCACCTTTTACTTTTCCTTTCAAAGATTCGGGAAGGTCATTCATTTGCGAAGCAATGATATCATTGTTGATCACTTTCGCAGCACGCTCTAGCAAACGGCTATGTAAATAGAATACGTCACCAGGATAAGCTTCACGTCCTGGAGGTCTTCTTAATAATAAAGAAACCTCACGGTAAGCAACCGCTTGTTTCGATAAATCATCATAAATAATTAATGCTGGGCGACCCGTATCACGGAAAAATTCTCCAACAGCAGCACCTGCAAATGGAGCGTAGAATTGCATAGGAGCAGGATCTGATGCACTGGCAACAACAACAACTGTATATTGCATTGCACCTGCTTCTTCTAATTTCTTTACAATTCCTGCAACTGTCGAACTTTTTTGTCCGATTGCCACATAAATACAATATACCGGTTGACCTTTTTCGAAAAATTCTTTTTGATTGATAATTGTATCAATGGTAACAGTTGTTTTTCCTGTTTGACGATCACCAATTACTAACTCACGTTGTCCACGTCCCACTGGAATCATCGCATCGATTGCTTTGATACCTGTTTGTAATGGCTCAGTTACCGGCTCACGGAAAATAACACCAGGAGCCTTTCTCTCCAATGGCATTTCAAATAATTCTCCTTTTATTGGACCTTTTCCATCAATGGCTTCTCCGAGTGTGTTTACTACACGACCAATCATTCCTTCACCTACTTTGATAGAAGCGATGGTTTTGGTACGTTTAACTGTATCACCTTCTTTAATATCATTTGCAGCGCCTAATAGTACAGCACCCACATTGTCTTCTTCTAAGTTAAGTACGATACCTCTTAATCCGTTTTCGAATTCGATCAACTCACCTGATTGAACATTATTCAAACCGTAAATACGAGCGATACCATCACCTACTTGCAGAACGGTTCCTACTTCTTCGAGCTCAGCAGCGGATTTGAATCCGGCTAATTGCTCTCTTAAAATTGCAGATACTTCTGCGGGTTTAACTTCAGCCATTTTATCTTAAAATTACAGTTGTGAAACGTATTGATTTTTTGAAAAACCTTTTTTCAATTCTTTTAATTTACGCGAGATACTTCCATCAAATTGGCGATCGCCCACACGAACGATTAATCCACCAATGATATCTGGATTTATTTTTTCTACTAATTCTACATCTTGTCCAACTACTTTTTTCACTGCCTCAGCAATTTTCTTGCGTTGAACATCATCTAATTTTGATGCAGAAGTGATTTCAGCAACAGAAACTTTATTATACTCTTTGTATTGTGCAACGAAACTATGAGCGATTTCAACTAGGTAACCTTCTCTTCTATGAGTAGCGATAATTTTGATAAATCCATCTACAATAGGAGATAATTTTCCTTTTACAATTGCTCGGATGATTGCAATTTTTTTATCCGACTTGATAATCGGGCTTTTTAATACAACTACAAAATCATGATTTTGTTGACAGATATCCGATAACATTTTCATGTCGCGGTAAGCATCTTCCAACATCTTTTGCTCGATGGCAAGCATCATCAATGATTTGGCATAACGATATGAAACTCTAATTCCTTTCATTCGGGCATAATATTATTTTTAAAGGACTCATGGGATATCCTTTCAATCAAAATCTGTTTTTTATTCGCTAAAGGATAACTCATAATTAATTAAGGTTGATTTCCTCCACCAAATTATTTACGAGAGATTTTTGTTTTTCATCTTTAGAAAGTTCGTTTCTAAGAATTTTTTCAGCGATTTCTATTGATAAAACAGCTACTTGATTTTTCAATTCAGAAACAGCTGCCATTTTTTCGTTCTTAATATTTTCACGAGCCGCAGCTAAAATACGATCTGCTTCTTGAGTTGCTTTTGATTTCGCTTCGGCAACAATTAAATCACGTGCATCACGCGCTTCTTTCATTAATGCATCTCTTTCATCACGAGCTTTACGAAGTAATTCTTCATTGCTTGCTTTCAATTGAGCCATTTCATGCTTTGCATTTTCTGCTGATTTAAGAGCATCAGCAATTGTGTTTTCTCTCTCTTTCAAAGATTCGAGAATTGGTTTCCAAGCGAATTTCTTCAATAGGAATAACACTATCAAGAATGCTAGTGTTGTCCAAAAAACCAAACCGAGTGAAGGTGTAACTAATCCCATATTATATTTTGTTATTCGTTCTTCATTTTTTTATACGAAGTGAACTTTGTTCAACTTCGGGAGACGCGATGCATCTCGTCTTTAAAAGTCTTTGAAAAAAGTTCCTGCCAACCGCAGGAACTTTCTTTCTTTTCTTTAAGCAAGTGCAACAAGCAGACAAACAACGATAGCGAAGAATACCGCACCTTCTACAAGGGCAGCAGCAACGATCATGTTTGAACGAATGTCACCTTTCATTTCAGGTTGACGAGCCATAGACTCAAGAGCAGATCCACCGATTTTACCGATACCGATTCCAGCACCAATTGCAGCGATTCCTGCGCCCATAGCAGCATAACCTGCTTCTACTGACATTAAAACTGTTAACATTGACATTTTACTTTTATTTTAGGTTTAACAATACAAATTAATGATGTGCTTCTTCAGTTGCGCTTCCAAAATAAAGTGCCGCTAGTAAAGTGAACACATAGGCTTGTAGAAAAGCTACAAGCAACTCAAGGAAATTCATGAAAATTGCGAATGCAGTAGAGATAACAGAAACTCCGAATCCACCGGCGGCACCATATTTATCATTGAAGATGAAAATCAAACTAACGAAAGCCATGATGATAATATGTCCTGCCGTTACGTTGGCAAAAAGTCGAAGCATTAGAACGAAAGGTTTTGAAAACACACCCAAAATTTCGATAGGAATCATAATAGGCAATAACCATAACGGAACACCCGGAGGCGCTACAATATGCATCCAATAAGCTTTATTTCCATTTACGCTTGTAATGATAAAAGTCATCAAGGCTAATACTAAAGTTACAGCGATATTTCCGGTGATGTTGATTCCTCCTAAGAATGGAATTAATCCTAAAAGATTACTAAAAAGAATGAAGAAAAATACCGTTAATAAGAAAGGCATGAAATTATTATAGTGATGACCAATAGAAGGCTTAGCCACTTCATCACGAATAAACATAATCAAAGGCTCGAAAAAAGATTGTGCACCTGATGGAGCTTTTCCTTTATTTGTTTTATACGCTTTAGCAATTTTAAAGAATAACCACATCATCAATCCAACGATTAAAAATAAACCAGCAACATTTTTAGTAATGGATAAATC
>CAMBFX010000184.1 GCA_945865695.1 Chryseobacterium gleum
ATTTCAGGACAAGACATACTGAATTTTTAAACAATCTTGTCTTTACTCCTCCCCTCGGTCACTGAGCCTGTCGAAGTGAAGGGGAGGTGGCGAGGAACGAGACGGAGGGGTCCTCTGATGTAATTAAAAAAATTTGAAGCTCAAATCTAAATATGGTGAAAATAAATTAATTTGAGAATTAAAAAAACTAATCTAAGTTCTCTCTTTCCTATTTTCCTTTAATACCTAAACTGTCTAATTCTTCGTCATTATATAACTTTCGTAGCCATACAGTTTCATTCGTTTTTCTTTCAAATATAGAAAGGGAAGAATAAATCTTACCACCCCCAAAACAATACTCAGCTATTTTTACATTATTCAAAATTATTACTGCATTGCAATCGCATTGAGAGGTGTCATAAATACCAGTTTTGATACCAATTACTCTATCAATCTCCTCATTAAAACAAATCCTTAACGAATCAACTTCTCTTAAATTTCTTAATTTTAATGATAAATTAAATTCTGTTGCGTGTGTTATTTCAAATGCCTGTTTACTAATTTCATTTGGTTCGTAATAATACTGCTTAATGATATCTTCGATTTCATTTGGGGTATACATTGATTTAAGAGAATTTACATACTCCCTAAAATATTTACGATAATATTTCTCATTATGAGTTGAACTCCCACCATTAATTGAGTTTTCATATTTGTTACTTTTCTCATTGTTTTGACAAGCGAAAATTGAAATAATAACAAACAGTAAAATAAATTTAGTAATTAAATTGTTTGTCTGGATTTCCAATCGTTGACCAGAAATTTTCCTATTATGAAATTTTTCAAAAATCATCTACAATAATCCTACGGAAACAAAACTCCATTACATTCCTCGCATCTAATCGTAGGAAGTGAACTATGATAATAACTATTAATCGCTAAAATAAATTGATTGGCAATTAATGCTGCGCCTTTTTGAGTAGGATAATATCCATCCAATCCAAAAAATCCTCCTCGGGCAAATTCATTGGTAAATAAAACGCCCTGACTTAATATTCCTGCATCTAATCTTTGGAAATAAGAATTCATATCGGCAACAGCTAAATTATACTGCGCTGCTTTTTGAACAATGATGGAATTGAATTGTGCGATTCTATCATTGATAAAACTAATTTCTGCTGTATCCAAAACATAACGATCATGAAGCTCATTGGCAATTAATCCATAATAATGACATTTCATCGAGTCGGTAGGAACAGTAAGGGTTAAAAATTCTCCCGCAATCATTTGGCGAAAACCAAAAGGCGCAGCAGGATCTTCAATTACCAACGCATTTTTGCCAACCTGAAAAGAAATATGAGTCATCCCTGCATTCGTAAATGTTACATTGGCTGTATCTGCATCATCCTGCGTCAAGTCTGCCACATCCCATGGAATGGTAGTATAAAAAGGAAAAGATTCTAGCGAAGGAATCGTTGCCAAAACTCCATCAGATCCAATAAATACCAATGGCGCGATTAATGAATCCATATACAATGAAAAATCACTCGGTGTCATAATGGAAATATTTCTTCCTCCATTGCGGGCATATTTATAAATATCTTCCAATCCTGGCCACGACATAAAAAATGTGGGCGTGCGAGAGAGTGCTGCATTTAAAACGGAAATATTTCCGACCGCTGCCGCTACACGATTATAATATACATTTTGCAAATGAAAATTAGATTTTATTAAATCTTTCATGGTTGCAAATGGAAATGCAAAATCATTCAAATTAGAAATAGAAATTGGATCTAAATAGGGTTGTGGATTGGCTACTGTATCGTTTAATCTCACTGGTCCTAATGAAACGGTTCCTTCACAGTCGGTACGATCTCCCATTTGACTTGCCGTGATATATAAATCTTCCCAAGGTTTAGAAGCCATACCTAATCCAATATTATCTGGCATCAAAGCTTGATTAAAACCATCACAACCTGCTTGAGTCATCGATGAATAAACCAAAGCGGCAATAGATCTCGATTGACCATCCTTGAATAATGCCCCATCTTGATAGCCTGATAAATATCCATCACCAATCACAATGAATCTTGTAAAATCAGTGTCTCCGCTTTGAATCACGGGCGGTTCAAGTTCGGGAGAACAGGAATTAAAAAGAAAAAGTGATGAAATCAGTAGAGACGAAAATATTTTCATAGTCTTGAAATTCTTCTTAAAGTTAGAAAAATCCATTCATCCTCAAACTTCACCACTAAAAAATATTTAATACATCATTTTTCATTAATCTCGTTTATAACACAATTTAACGACAAGATTATACTTTCAATGAACCGAAAACTGATTACTTTTGTCGCCTAATGTCAACCGAAAAACAAAAACGATATGATGAGGCTTATTTGCGAATGGCTTTGGAATGGGGAAAACTTTCTTATTGCAAAAGAAAACAAGTAGGTGCTTTAATCGTTCGAGATAATATGATTATTTCGGATGGTTATAATGGAACGCCTTCTGGTTTTCCGAATTGTTGCGAAGATGAAAAAGGCGATACTCAATGGTATGTTTTGCATGCCGAAGCAAATGCTATTTTGAAGGTGGCAAAATCTACACAAAGCGCAAAAGATGCGACATTGTATTTGACACTTTCTCCTTGTAAAGAATGTAGTAAATTGGTTTTACAAGCAGGAATTAAAAGAGTGGTTTTTATTAATTCCTATAAAGATTCTTCGGGAGTTGATTTTTTAAAAGAAGCCGGAGTTGAAGTTTTACAATTGGATTCAATTTAATGGAAGAACAACAAGAAAATATTGGTCCACTGCCCGATTCACGAAATATGAATCATCATCCCGATGCAAATATTCCTACCAAAATCAATACCTACTATCCATTGTTATTAGCGGTGATGTTAGCTATCGGTGTTTATCTTGGAACAATGATTGGTGGTGCTCCTAGTGGTTCGAAACGAGAAACGTTAGCTAAGCTAAATAACGTTCTAAACCTCATCGATGAAAAATATGTGGATGATGTAGATAGAAATAAATTGGTAGACGATGCCATCATTAGTTTGATGAAAAATTTGGATCCGCATTCCTATTATATGACTGCCGAAGAAGCATCGCAAGCGCATGAGGAATTAAGTGGGAGTTTTGGCGGAGTGGGAATTCAATTCATGGTTTATCGAGATACATTAATTGTAACGCATCTTATTCCTGGTGGTCCGGCAGAAGAAGTTGGGATAAAAGTTTTTGATCGAATTATTAAAGTCGATAAAACAACATTTGCTGGTAGAACAATTACTACAGATGAAGTGATTAAAAAGTTACGCGGTACCTTTGGTTCGAAAGTGGAAGTGACGATCAAACGAAAAAACAAAAAAGCATTTAAAGCGTCTATTACAAGAGGACAAATTCCAGTTAGTAGTGTGGAAGCTTCGATTATGTTGGATGACCACACAGGATATATTAAAGTATCTTCATTCGGTGCAACCACTTATCGTGATTTTTTAATTGCTTCTAATAAATTATTGAATCGCGGAATGAAAAAATTAGTTCTTGATTTACGCGGTAATGGTGGAGGTTATTTAGATGCTGCAAATAATATGGCTGATGAATTTCTTAAAGGAGGAAAGTTGATAGTTTATACCGAAGGAAAAGCTTACCCACGTGATGAAGTTTATTCCACTAGTAGAGGAAATTTAGAAGATATTAAAGTGGCCGTTTTAATTAATGAAGGAACAGCTTCTGCGAGCGAAATTGTTTCGGGAGCTTTGCAAGATCATGATAAGGCAATTATCATTGGAAGAAGATCATTTGGAAAAGGATTAGTTCAGCAAGAATTTAGTCCGAACGATGACGGCTCTTCTCTTCGTTTAACTATTGCCAGATATTATACTCCTTCTGGGAGAAGTATTCAGAAACCTTATGGCGAAGGAATCGATTATGATAATGAATTGATGGATCGTTATAATAACAAAGAATTATTTGAACCCGACAGTAGCATTTTTGTGGATTCATTAAAATACAAAACCGCAAAAGGAAAAATTGTTTATGGTGGTGGTGGAATTTACCCCGATATTTTTGTTCCATTAGATACTACTGGATCATCTTCTTTATTAACTCAATTGAGTTATTCGCGTATCATTGGAGAATTTGCTGTTTTATTTGCTGAATCTAACATTGGTTTTGAAAAAAAATACAAAGGTTATGGAGAATTTAATAATGAATTTACTCCAAAAGACGAACTGATAAATGAAATGCTGGCGTTCGCTAAAGAAAAAGATAAACTTCGTTATGCAGAGAAAGACGTAAAACATTCTAAAGAAAGAATTCGTTTGCTGTTGAAAGCAGAAATTGCTAGAATGTTTTGGAATGCGGATGGGCTTTTCAAGGTAGAAACTTCTACAGATAAAGAAGTTCAAATTGCGATTAAAGAGTTGAAGAGGAAATAATTTCAAGAGAAATTATTGTGGACCATTGATTTGTGTTGCTCATCAATTTCAATTTCCTTTTCTAAATATATTTCACCTAACGAATTTCAGATCCTGAAGTAGCTCGTTCCTCACTCTTCAGGATAAATGAATCTAAGTGTTCACTGCTATTATTTTCATATAAAATACTAAGTATATATGACAGCAGATCCCGTAAAAGTTCGTGCCTCACTTTACGGGATTTGTTCGCCATTCGGATTTCAATGCGACTGCGTCTTGTGAAACCCGTGGCTCACAAAAAAAATGGGGAGGCTTTCGCCTCCCCATTCTTATAAAATTTTGATGAGAATTACTCAGCAGCTGGTTCTTCAGCAGGAGCTTCTTCAACTGGAGCCTCTTCTTCAACTGGAGCTTCTTCTGGAGCTTCTTCAGCTTCTGCTTCTTCACCTTCAGCTGCTTCAGATTTGTCACCTTCTTTTTTCTCTTCTTTCTTCTCACCACCGCAAGAAGTTACTACTAGCATAGAAGCTAAAATAGCGAACATGAATACTTTTTTCATTTAATTTTGTTTTTTAGGTTAGTACTTTAGTTAAAAGTGGGGCAAAATTACGCCAAAATATTATTCAGCCCAAAATTATTTTATGTTTACCTTTGAGAAAGGTAGAAAAAATCTGTTTTAAATCGCAAATAAATGATTATCAGAATTTTATTATTTCTAATTTCAATTACATTTTGTTCTTTTATTGGCTCTGCCCAAAATGATTCTATTTTTAATAATTCAACTGATTATCAGTTAACGATAATGGAAAATAGCGATACCAACCAAATTTCATCTTCTAAAAAATCACCGATAAAATACCGAGAAAGCAAACGATTTATGGCTGCTTTTTTATGTTTAACACTTGGGCCATTTGGTATGCATCGATTGTATCTAGGAAGTACTCCGCAAGTTGCCGCAGCTTATTCTGTTACATTGGGAGCCGTAGGAATTGTTCCTGTGGTAGATTTACTTTTAATTACTTTTTCCAAAGACATTTCAAGATTCAAGAATAATGAAAGAGTAATTATGTGGGGGAAATAATTTCGAATTTCGAATATGAAATTTCGAATTTAGACTTA
>CAMBFX010000185.1 GCA_945865695.1 Chryseobacterium gleum
TAAATACATTGATACGCTAGTTAAATCTGGAAGTATTAAGGAGACAGTTTTTCATGGGAGAAGATTAAGTGGCGAGTTTTTTTATTACAGAATTAATTCTAAACTGATTGAAAATTTTCGAATTACTATCCCTGAAAATGTTTCCTTGCATTTAAGTAAAGCAATCTCATTTGGCTTACTTATCAGTGAACTTATATCCAATAGCCTTAAGTATGGCCATTCAAATAATAAAATTGTTGAAATTCACATAGGAATTGAAAAATCAGGTGATAATATCGCACTTGAATACTCCGACAAAGGAAAAGGCTTACTAGAGAATTTTGATATTAAAAAAAGTAATGGCTTTGGCTTTAAATTAATTTTAAATTTGATTAAGCAACTTAAATCAGAATACAAAATATCAACTAGTGAATCATTTAAATTCAATTTAGAACTTAAAAATTAAAAAAAAATGGGTAAAAAAATTGTTATTGTAGAAGATGATTATATTATACAAGAACTTCACAAACATTATGTAGAAAATCTAGGTCATGATGTTATTGGGTGTTTTTCATCTGGTGAAGAAGCTATAGATTTTTTCAAAACTAACCATGCTGATCTCATTCTCATGGATATAAGGCTCGAGACAAGTATTGACGGAATAGAAGCAATGAAAAAAATTAATATTTCAAACCCGATTCCCGTTATATACATAACAGGAAACACTGAAGATACTAATTTAAAAAGAGCTCTCAATACAGGTATGAGAGGTTTCTTCTCAAAACCAATTGCTCAAAAAGACCTTGAAGATGTTATAGAATCCATCAATAGTTTAAATGATTCTATTCTTTATGCAGAGAGAATTCAAAAAGCAATATTTCCACAGAGACCTGAAATTCATCGTTTTTTTGAAAAAAGTATTTTTATCAATAGACCAAAAGACATCATCAGTGGAGACTTCAGTTTTCTTGTGGCTAAGAAAAAACAAAACCAAATAATTGGCGGACTTGGAGATTGTACCGGACACGGTGTTCCGGCTGCCTTACTCTCTGTACTTTGTCATGAAATAGTATGTTCTAAATCACGACAATATGATGATCTACGAAAAATAATAACTGCTTTAAACAACAGTATTATCAATAACCTGTCACGACTTGATAAATCCAACACCGTATCTGACGGTTTAGATATAATCATTTTTAAAATTCTGCCCGATAAAAAATTAATTGAAATTGCTGGAATCAAAAGACCGTTTCTCCATTATAAATTCAAAGAGAAAAAACATGAATATATTTCTTTGAAAGGAAAGACGATTGGTGAAAAATTTACTTCTGAATCTGACATACCTTTTCACATTATTCCATTCGAAGAAGGTGATTATTTCTACTTCTTTTCAGATGGAATTACAGACCAATTTGGAGGGCCTAACTTTAAAAAACTAATGAAGCGACGCTTAATTGATTTTCTTGACCATGTTCAGGAAATGCCTGCCGAAGTTAGAGAAATTGAATTAGAATTATTTTTAAGAAAATGGCAAGCCAACAACAAGCAAACCGATGATATTTTACTTCTTGGAATTTCTCCTAGTACACTTAATAAAAAATATATAAATTACAAAATAAACTAAATTATAAACTAAACTAAATTAAAACAATATGTACGGATTAGTTAACAAAGCCATTCAGGATTTAATCTCTGAAAAATTTGGCGAAGACAAATGGCAGGAAATTAAAAAATTATCAGGTTTTGAAGACGACTTTTTTATTGGTCTACAACCTTACCCAGATTCACTAACGTATGATCTAGTTAAAAATGCTTCTAAAGTTCTAGGTGCCGATGCCTCGGTTGTTATGGAAGCTTTTGGAGAGTATTGGATTCTATACACTGCCAACGAAGGTTATGGAGAAATGATGGATCTGGCAGGAGATACATTAACCGATTTTTTGAATAATTTGGATATGCTTCATCAGAGAGTAAATCTCATTATGCCTGATTTGGTAGCACCACAATTCTCCACAAGAAATGAAACTGAAAATTCGATAGAATTAGAATACAGATCGAAAAGAGAAGGCATGTCGCCAATGGTTGTTGGCTTGCTGAGAGGTTTATGTAAAAAATTTGGAAAAGAAAATCATACCATCACGCACATCGAATTTAAAAAAGACAATAATGAGTGTGAGGTGTTTAAAATTGAATGGCAATAACAAATGGAGCTTCCAAAAATACCAGATAACGAACCGGAGCGATTAAAAGCACTTCAGTCTTATGATATTTTAGATACACTAGAAGAGGAAGATTTTAATAACCTTGCCAAACTAGCATCTGAAATTTGTCAAACGCCAATATCTGTAATCAGTTTTGTTGATTCAAGTAGGCAATGGTGTAAATCTGCGGTTGGATTAAATACCAAAGAAACTTCAAGAGATGTTTCTTTTTACGCGCATGCCATAAACAATCAAACGGATATATTTATCATTGAAGACGCCAGAAATGATTCACGATTTAATGACAACCCACTTGTTACTGGTGATCCTAATATTGTTTTTTATGCAGGCTCTCCTTTAGTGGGTGAAAATGGGATGGCTCTAGGAACATTATGTGTGATTGATTCGGTTCCTAGAAAACTAAGCTCAGCTCAACTTAATACGCTACAAATTTTATCAAAAAGTGTTGTTGATTTGCTAAAAATTCGACGTCAAACAAAAATGATAGAAAAAGAGAAATTATTTTTGATTGAGTCTTTACAATTCTCTAGTCCTTACTTTCTCATGGTGGACAACAATGGAATTATACTAGAATTTGGAAAAAATTACAAGAAATCGATACAGAGCCTACAGAAAAATATGCTTTTCAGTGACGTTTTTAACTGGGTCTCAAAAATAGATTTTGAACAAATTAATAATTCTTCTCAGTATCAAAACAAGTTGTTGTTTTTTGAATCAAAAGATAAAAAACAAAAATATAAATGCTCCATTAAATTATCTGTTGATAAAAAATACCTCTTATTAGTTGTTCCGGTTATAAACACAG
Source organism: Chryseobacterium gleum (assembly GCA_945865695.1). Classification (GTDB taxonomy): domain Bacteria; phylum Bacteroidota; class Bacteroidia; order Flavobacteriales_D; family UBA2798; genus CAMBFX01. The sequence goes on from CAMBFX010000185.1 coordinate 3,010, forward strand.
AATATCCAATAAGTCATTTCAAAATAAATATCAATGATTTTCCTAAACACGATTATATTGCTGAATACCTTTTTTTACAACAAGCAGCTACTAGAGGGCTTATAGATTCGAAAAAGCTTAATGATTTATTAAATATAAAAAATAAAGATCTCGAAGTTTCTAAAAATGCTTTAGTTGAAGCAAATAATGTTTTAGAGAAAAGAATCTTTGAAAGGACAAATACCATAAAAAATCTTGCTTTGTTTCCAGAGCGAAACCCAAATCCGATATTTGAGATCGATTTTGGTAACGGAAATTTAATTTATATTAACCCAGCGGCTAAAGCTATTTTTGGTTTTGATTTAACTAGCGATTTTTTAGAGGTATGTTCCGTTATTCAACTGAATAAACAAAATTATCGTTTACACACAACCAATCAAAATGAATTTCAGTTTAATGATTTAGTTTTCCAATATAATATTTTCATAGAGAAAGGCCAAGAAACGGCCAGAATTTACTTGCATACTATTACCGAAATAAGAAGAATAGAAAAAGAAGAGAAAAATAAACAAGAAATTTTATTACAATTCAGATCAATCGATAAAAGAATAAAGTTTTCAGATAAAATCAAAATTATTACCTCAGCAAGTGCTAATTTTTTAAATGTTGACCGCTCTAGTATCTGGTTTTTTGATGAACAATATACCTCTATTACCTCTAACTCTATTTATCTCAAAGAAAAAAACAATCAATCGGAAGGTATGAGTTTATTTTCAAGGGACTTCCCTTCCTATTTTAAAAACTTATTAAGTGAGCCTTTCCTATTTGCATCAGACGCGCATGTACATCCAGCTACATCAGAATTTTCAGAAAGCTATCTGAAACCATTAGGAATTAATTCAATGCTTGATATTCCGATAGTGAACTCAGGAGTTATTATTGGTGTTATTTGTAATGAGTATTATACCAAAAAAGATACTTATACTACATCTGAATTAAACTTTATGCTGTCTGTTGCCGATTCAGTGGCATTGATTTTCGAGTCAGAACAAGTGAATATTTCGAAGGAAGAACTAAAGCAAAAAAATGATTCTCTTACAGATGCCTATGAAAAACTAATTGAAATGCAGTCTGAAATAATTAAGCAAGACAAGTTAGCTACATTAGGTACGCTTATTGCCGGAATTGCCCATGAAGTGAATACGCCTTTGGGCGCCATAAAAGCATCAAACGACAGCATTAATCAGGCATTAGCTAATAATTTTAATTTTAATTTAGAGGAGATTAATCAGGAAGACCTTGCTTTAGTTTTTCAGTTAACGAACACACGCATTAAAACAACTAAACAAGTAAGCACTCGTGATGAGCGAATTCTAATTAAAACTATTTCTGAAGAATTGATTCAGAAATATACAACCATGAGTGAGCCGCAGTTTTATGCAAAAAAAATAACTGAATTTGGCTATCATACGGCAGATTCTTGTTTCGATTCATTTATTAAACATGAAAAATCCAGACAATTGTTTGAAATGGCATCCAATTTAGTAAATCTTGCAAGATCATCCGATAATATTCTTTTGGCAGTAAACAAAGCTTCCAGAGTGGTTAAATCACTTAATCTTTTTTCACACACTAATTTTGAACAGGAGAGACATAGTTTTAATCTAAAAGAAAATTTTGAAAATGTAGAAACGATTCTTTGGAACCGAATTAAAAATGGTTCCAACCTTGTAATTAACATTGATGATGATGTAGAAATTTTTGGAAATCCAGATGAAATATCTCAAGTGTGGACGAATATCATTAATAATGCCATTCAAGCATGTGATTCGAAGGCAGAAATACTAATTCAATACCTAAGTGAAGATAATTATCATACGATAATCATCGAAAATAACGGGCCTAAAATTCCATCTGAAGTGGTTGATAAAATTTTTGATCCGTTTTTTTCTACAAAAAAAAGAGGAGAAGGTACCGGGTTAGGCTTGCATATTGTTAAAAAAATTGTGGATAACCATAATGGCGATATAATTTGTAAAAGTTCGGATGTATCCACACAATTTATAATAAAACTACCCATTAAATAATTAAACATTATCATGATAAACTAAATCAAAAAAAAGCAATCATTTTTTGCATATTCAAGCCTTTAAAGTCATGAAACTGATGATGAGTGCCAAACCTAAAAGTGATTAGAAAGCTCAAAATTTAAAATTAATTTCCAAAAAAATTCACAACATGAAAAAAATAGCAATACTTTGCGTCGATGATGAAAAAATAATATTAGACTCCTTAAAAATACAATTAGAGAATAACTTCAAGGACAAATATTTATTTGAATATGCTGAAAATGGAGAAGAGGCCTTAGAGGTAGTAGAATATTTTTTAAATGAAAGTGTGGATCTTTTATTGGTGATTTCAGATTATCAAATGCCCGGCATGAAAGGTGATGAATTTACAAAACGCCTTAA
>CAMBFX010000186.1 GCA_945865695.1 Chryseobacterium gleum
GGATAAAAACTGAGTCAAAACAATTGTTATTGCAAATAAACACAAGTTGAATTGGGAGCTTACTTTTAAATGTCAAATTAAAAACCCTTTAAAATCAAGTGGTTTCAGAAATCTATTTGCTATATTTGAAGTATATCGGACAACAGTGATTCTGAATCTAAAGTTTGAAAAGAAGTATAGCTTTCAGTATTGAACCCAACGCCATTATCAATAATTTCAAAGCCAATGATGTCTGGATTTACATCATCTGTAAGAGATACCTGAGATGACCGCAAAATATTAATTGTAATAATACTTTCCATTGAAGTGGAATTACCAGCCATTTTTAAGGCTGTATCAAGAGAGTGAATAGAATTTACAACCGCTTCAAACAAAGGGTGAAGTACATTTGTCAATGGTAAATTGGTATTTCTAAGTCGACCTTTTAAACTGGTATTTAAACTCATATTATTTTGGTATTCTAATTTTCAATTATGGTAGGTTTGGGAATTTGACTCCAAAGTTAGAAGTGTTCCCTCAACCACCGATACATTAAATTCTTTTCGTCATTCCGTATCTTCTATCATCCAATTTTTGACCCGTCTATTTTAACAGTTATTCAAAATCAAAAAGTAAATGTTCCGTATGCAAAGGAGTTCCAAAATACCCTTTTAGTAATGATGGGGAGAATTTAATTTCTTCTCCATCGTGTTTTAAATCAAAACAACTAATTTGATACGGTACTCTAGAGTTCCAATGCCTACTATTTATTTATTAAAAGATTTACTAATAGGTAAATTATCATAAACAAACTAAAAAAGAGGAGTATACTTATAATCACAATTCTTCTTCCCCTCTTTAAACTGATACTATTTTGGTATTCTTCATTAGTTATTTCATAATTTTCAGCTAGTTTGTTATTGAGTTTATCACTAAAAAATAGTATAATAATAATCAAGGCGATTGGAATAAAGTAAACGAATGACGGCATTTCAAAATAAGGTTTTGGTATTGTAATTTCAAAATATCTCGACAACAATAATCCAACAATAAATAATTCAATCAGAGAAAAAAACATAAACCCAAAGATCGTAAAAAACGTTAAGGCAGAAGATATATGAAGAATATGGTTTTTAGAAAGGTTATTCCCTCTTCTCTTTTTTATTATAAATAAATAATAATAAAAACATAAACTATATAATTCCTTAATTTTTTTCATTATACAAAATTATTAAAAATAATCTAAAATGAGTAAGCAGTCCACGCTATTGTTGCTATAATACCAAACGCAAGTCCAAAGGGCTGAATATGTCTTTCCGGCCCACAAATATCTTCCTTACGGACAGACTAAAATTAGATTAAATCAATGATAAAATTTTGATGAAGAGCATTGACGGGGCTAAAGCTGTCTTTCAAACAAAATCCCTACCCTTTTTTCAAAAATCCAATTTCTGTTTTAGATAACAATCTCCATTTACCACGAGGTAAATCCTTTTTTGTTAATCCAGCAAACATCACGCGATCGAGCTTCACCACATTGTAACCTAAATGTTCAAACATTCTTCTTACCACTCGATTTTTTCCACTATGAATTTCTATTCCGATATCTTTTTTATTATGTCCTTCACCCACAAATTCCACATCATCTGGCATAATAAATCCATCTTCTAATTCAATTCCATTTCGTAATTTCTCCATATCTTCTTTCGAAACATTTTGATCAGTTACTACATGATAAATTTTCTTTATATTATTTTTAGGATGTGTCAACTTCATCGTTAATTCACCATCATTGGTAAATAACAATAATCCTGTTGTATTTCTGTCTAATCTTCCTACTGGATAAACTCTTTCCTTGCAAGCGTTTTTAATGAGTTCCATCACTGTTCTACGCTTGTCGGGATCATCAACAGTAGTGATATAATCTTTCGGTTTATTCAAAAGTAAATACATCAACGTCTCTGATTTTACCGTTTGATCCCCGTAACTAACTTTATCTCCTTGAAGAATTCTCGTTCCTAACTCTGTTACCACTTTTCCATTCACACGAATCACACCACTCTCAATTAATTGGTCAGCCTCTCGTCTTGAACAAATTCCCGCATTCGATAAATATTTATTTAATCTCGTGGTTCCATCATCATCTCGTTCTTTAGCAAAAGAAGTTTTTGTCGACTTGGTTAAAGTCTCATACTTTTTCTTTTCTGTAGAATGTCTTTTTTTGTCTTCATTAAATTTCTCCAATGAAAACTCATCATCCGAAATTTCTTCTGTCTTTTTACTTACGGGTTTTCTACCCATATATTTATTTTTCTTCTCAGTTGAATCAGCTACAAATTTACTCTCTCCTTCGGCATACTCCTTTTTAGGAAAAGATTTTCTAGGAGCATAATCACTCTTTTCTGCACCGTAAGATTTACGTGGTTTAAAATCGTCCTTCTTGTCGTCCCCGTAAGTTTTTCTTGGTTTGTATTCAGTTTTATCACCAAATTTTTTATCCTTGTCAAAACTTCTGCTTGGCTTAAAATCGTCTTTCCCTCTCGAGAAATCCTTTTTATCGTCTCCATAAGTCTTTCTTGGCTTGTATTCGTCCTTCTTATCGTCTCCGTATGTTTTTCTTGGTTTGTATTCAGTTTTATCACCAAATTTTTTATCCTTGTCAAAACTTCTGCTTGGCTTAAAATCGTCTTTCCCTCGTGAGAAATCCTTTTTATCGTCTCCATATTTCTTACGTGGCTTAAAACCATCGTCTTTTTTATCCGAATATCTAGCAGTAGTAGGTTTAGTATCTTTTCCTCCCTTACGAAATTCGTTTTTATCTGTACGTTTGAATGATGGACTTGCCTTTTTCGACCCTGACGTAAATTTCCCTCCGGAACTTCTTTTGCGTTGCATACTCTCTTAAATTGGGTGCAAAGATAGTGCAACCCTTCGAAAAAGCCTATTTATCTTCTCATTAAAGGGTAAAACGCACTCTCAATATGATTGATTTTTTCAGTTTTTGAATTTAAAATTATCCCTATAATATCAAATCTAGACTCTAGTTGACAATCCGTTTCTTTAAAATAAGCATCAGCGGCTTTTATTACTTGTGATTGCTTTTTTCGGGTAACTGCAAGCTCAGGCTCTCCCATGAAATTGCTCTCTCTGGTTTTAACTTCTATAAAAATGATAAAACCGTCCTGTTCGGCTATAATATCAATCTCTAACTTACCTGACCTCCAGTTTTTAAAGCAAATTTTATAGCCCTTTTTTTCTAAATATTTCGCGGCCAGGAATTCACCTTTTTCACCTAATTCGTTATGTTCTGCCATTTTGGAACAGATTTTGATTTAAAACTTACAAATAAACATAATATTTAAAGAATGTTCGTATCAAACCAAAAACATATTAATTTTAGAGAATACTTCATTTGAAAAATTAAACTCAAATTTGTAAAAAATACCACTATGAAAAATTATATCATTTTTATCGGATTATTAACTATTGGTTTTGGTTCTTACGCAGTAATCAATCCAAGTACAAAACCAATAATGGCAGATACTTCCTTCGAGGGAATTATAACTTTTACCAAAAAAATTGGGGCTACTGAATCAAAATATAAATATTACGTAAAAGGTGATAATGTACGAGTGGAAGAACTAAAGGAAGATGGAACTATTGAAGGAATTATGTTGGTAAACACCAAAAAGAAAACAATAAAAGCATTAAGCCCAGAAAGAAAGGTTTATATGGATGTTCCACCAAAAGGAGCTTTAACTACCACTTCTGTAGCCGTTGAAAAAAAAGACAAAGTCAAAACAATCTTAGATTATTCCTGCAAAGAATGGATTGCATCCTCAAAAAGTGAAGACATAAAAATTACTTATTGGATGTCATTTGATAATTATGATTTCTTTATCCCATTTTTAAAAACAATTAATCGTAAGGATAAACAATCTATTTATTTTCTAGCTATGACAGAAACCGCTGGTGCTTTTCCTCTGTTGAGCATTGAAACCAAAACCGATGGAACCGAACTTTCTAGATTAACCGTAACATCAATAGATAAGAAAACTTTAGACAATAGTAATTTTACTATTCCTTCGAATTACAAAAAAATGTAATTCCACTCTATTTTTATTTCCATTTTTATTAGTTCACTTAAATGATTCTTTTACTTTTGTGAAAAATCATTCCAAATGAGCTATAAAAATCTTCTTGTTCGTACCGAAAATCATATTTCGTATATCACTATTAATCGTCCTGATAAATTAAACGCTCTAAACAAGGAAACAATTGAAGAATTAAGCGATGCCTTTAAAAAAGGGGAAGCTGATTCTGATATTCGTGTAATCATCGTTACTGGTTCTGGTGAAAAAGCATTTGTTGCAGGTGCAGATATTTCTGAATTTGCTTCTTTTTCAATGGAGGATGGAAAAAAATTAAGTCAAATTGGCCATGATATACTTTTCAATTTGGTAGAAAATTCTGTTACTCCAATTATAGCTGCTGTAAATGGATTTGCTTTGGGCGGAGGTTTAGAATTAGCCATGAGTTGCCATATTCGCGTAGCAAGTGATAATGCAAAAATGGGGTTACCCGAAGTTTCATTAGGAGTAATTCCAGGTTATGGAGGAACTCAACGCCTAGCTCAATTAATTGGAAAAGGAAAGGCATTTGAATTGATTTTTACAGCCGGAATGATAAAAGCAGAAGAAGCTTTATCGTTGGGATTAGTTAACCATTGTGTTCCACAAACGGAACTAATGGCGAAGTGTGAAGCTATAGCGCAACAAATTATCAAAAATTCGCCTTCAGCAATTGGATCAGCTATAAGAGCAGTAAATGCTGGTTTCAAAGATAGTGTAGATGGTTATTTAGCTGAAGTAACTGAGTTCGGAAAATGTTTCGGCACCACTGACTTTAAGGAAGGAACAACAGCCTTTTTAGAAAAAAGAAAAGCCAATTTCACAGGGAAATAATATATTTTTTCATAAATCAACTAGGTTAACGGACTAATTTAATTTAAAAGTAATCTCTACTTTAAATTTGTTGGATTTGGTTTGTTGGAGACCTATTTTCAAGAGGTAATTTTTACGAAACGGACCGCGGGCACCTTTCAGGAAGTTCCGAGTAAGCGAGGAAATCACCTGAAAGGTCGCAAGTCCGTGAGTAAAATTTGCCGAGTGAAAATGAGTCTTGACTTTTTTGCCCGCCCGTACCGAATGGTACATTCGGGTGGGTTTCTTTTTGCGTCAAGGCAAAAAGAAAATAGAAGGAAATCGTTGCCCTGGTAACCTTATACAACCTAAAATACGAAGTTATTCAACATCGATGGTTATTAAGAAAAAAATAAACCATCTATTTCGGTTGAAGGATAAATTAATTTTACGCCAATGTCAACCATTCGGAAACTTGCTTCTCAAACTGCGATCTACGGATTAAGTAGTATCATCGGGCGCTTTCTGAATTATCTTTTAGTTCCG
>CAMBFX010000187.1 GCA_945865695.1 Chryseobacterium gleum
ATCCAATAATAAAAAGTATCATCGGTATACTTAATATACAAAATAGGAATACTAAAAATGGCCAATATCGCCATGCATAAAAAAACAAAACTATTCATCAAATGAAATAATCCATGAACTTTTGTTTTAAAATTCAATTTCGATTTTAAGACGGTGGGTAATAATTTCACGGTTCCTTCGGCCGCACCTTTTGTCCAGCGATATTGCTGACTTTTCACTGCAGAAATAACGACTGGCAATTCGGCAGGCGTTTCTATTTCTGGACGAAAACAAATCACCCATCCTTTTAATTGTGCCCGATAACTCAAATCTAAATCTTCAGTTAAAGTATCATGTTGCCATCCTCCAGCATCAACAATCGCATTTTTTCTCCAAACACCTGCTGTTCCATTAAAATTTAAAAAATGTCCGCCTAAATGTCTTCCCTTATTTTCCACATAAAAATGCGTATTCAATCCTAATGCTTGTAATTTGGTGAGCAAAGAATAATTTTCATTGATATGACCCCAACGAGCTTGCACCACTCCCACTTTTTCATCCTTAAAAAATGGAATCGTTCGCTTGAGATAATCCGATTGAGGAATAAAATCAGCATCGAATAAAGCGATAAATTCACCTTTAGCAGTTATCATCCCAAATGCTAATGCGCCCGCTTTGAATCCTACTCTTTCTATTCTACGAATATGATGAATGGTAATTCCTTTACTCTCCCACTCTATTTTTAATTGGGCAATTTTTTCTGTTGTTTCATCTGTAGAATCATCCAAAATTTGAATTTCTAATTTATCCTTTGGCCAATCAAATGCGCAAACCGCATTCACTAATCGTTCGATAACATAAACTTCATTATAGACAGGAAGCTGAACAGTTACCATTGGATAATCTTTATCCTCGCCTAATTTCCATTGATTATTGAAATGCTCATCCGAAATTTTTCTTCTTCTTGAAAGAAATGTAAGATTTACCTGATTTAAACTATAAGCAAAATTATAGAGTGATGCCAGTGAGTAAAGCGAAAGAATCAATATTTGTAGCCAAATAGGAATCATCTGTATTTTACAATCGTATTAATAATTTTTGCGCCTGCTAAAAAAGTTCCTTTAATGGTACCCGATATTTTAGAAATACCCTTTCGTTTTCTATAACTCACTTCCACTTGCTTCACTCTTAAATGATGGTTCAAAGCTTTTACTTGCATCTCTACCGTCCAACCATAAGTTTGATCTTTCATTTGTATTTTCTGCAAAGAAGAATAACGAATAGCACGAAACGGACCCAAATCACGATAGGTAAATTGATATAAAAATCGAATCATTAATGTTGCAATTTTATTTCCGATAATTTGTTGTGGCATCATCGAACCATTTTCTCTTTTCGATTTTACGCGATTCCCAATAACTAAATCAGCTTCATTATTTAGGATGGGATTCAACAATTCATTCATTTCATTCGAGTGATCTGAATAATCTGCATCTAAAAAAACTATAATATCAGGTGGAGATTTTTTTTCTTCAATATATTTCATGGCGCATAAGCAAGCCGCGCCATAACCTTGGATTTTCGCTTTTACTAAGGTAGCTCCTACCGACTTTGCTCTTTCTTCAGTTTTATCTGTTGAGTTATTATCCGACACAATAATTTCTCTCACACTATTCTTTGGAATATCGTTAATTACCCACACAATTGCATCTTCTTCGTTATAAGCAGGTATAATTACATCCACAATCATGTTTACAAAACTAATTAATATATCAATGAATTTTTCTTAAATTGTGCCATATTTATCAATCATGGAAAATTCACGTAGAAAATTTATCCAAAAATCGGGAATTGCACTTGGAGCATTGAGTTTTTTAGACCTAAAATCCTTTGCAGAAACTGTTGGCCAGCCCTTGGCGCAACCAGATGACTTCTCAAATGAAAAAGATTTTTGGGAGTGGATTCGTCAATCGTATACCGTTTCAAGTAACTTAATCAATTTGAACAACGGTGGGGTGAGTCCGCAATCTTTGCCTGTTCAAGAAGTTTTTGAATCCTATACTCGATTGAGTAACGAAGCACCCACTTATTATATGTGGCGAATTTTAGATAAAAATCGTGAAGCAGTTAGACGTGAATTAGCCGAATTGGCAGGATGCGAAACCGATGAAATTGCCATCAATAGAAATGCAACTGAAGCATTAGATACTGTGATTTTTGGACTCTGCTTAGAAAAAGGCGATGAAGTAATTGTTACCAACTATGACTATCCCAATATGCGTCATGCTTGGATGCAACGCGAAAAAAGAGATGGAATTAAATTAGTTTGGGTTAATATTCCACTCAACGAAAGTGATCCCGAAAAAATCACTAAATTATTTACGGATGTTATCACAAAAAAAACAAAAATCATTCATATCACTCATGTAATTAACTGGACAGGTCAAGTGCTTCCTGCAAAAATGATTACAGAAAAGGCCCATGAAAAGGGAATTGAAGTTATTTTGGATGCCGCACATTCGTTTGCTCATTTCGAGTTTAGCTTGAAAGAATTAAATGTAGATTATGCCGGAACCAGTTTGCATAAATGGTTAGGCGCACCTTTCGGTACAGGAATGTTATTCGTAAAAAAAGATAAAATAAGTAAAATCTGGCCTCTATTTCCAAACGAAAAGCCCGAGAGCGATGATATTCGTAAATATGAATCATTGGGCACAAGATCTTTCCCGGCTGAAATGGCTATAGGTAGAGCCTTATCGTTTCATCATACCATCGGATCTGAACGAAAACAAAAAAGACTGAAATTCTTACAGCAATATTGGGTGAATAAGGTAAAAGATCATCCTAAAATAAAATTTTATACGCCTTTAGAAGAAAATTCATCCTTTGCCATTACAACCGTTGGAATAGAAGGAATGAAAGCTACTGAAATTGATTCTGAGCTATTGAACAAACATAATATTCATACCGTTGCGATAGTTTGGGAGGAAGTAAATGGAATAAGAGTAACTCCCAATGTTTATACTTCCACGGACGATTTAGATGTTTTTATCAAAGCATTGTTAAGTATTGCTGGTTAATGAATGTTTTCTGAAAGACAAAAAAAATTATTTTTGCTTCATGAATCGAATATTGATTTTATTTTCCCTTTCTATTTTTCTTTTTTCTTGCGGAGGAGAGGAGACAAAACCAGAAGATACTTTGAGAGAATTCATTGTTGCCTCAAATGAAAATAAAGGTCTGAGTAAATTTCATGATAAATCATCTGTTAGTATAAAATTTGGCTATAAAAAATCTAGGAAGTATGCTGAAAAATTAAATCCAGATAAAATCAAATGCGAAACCGTTGATGAAAGATCAGATTGTATTTGCGAAACTGAATCCGGAAAAATTAGAAATTTTACTTTAATAAAAAAAGATTCAAAATGGTTGGTTAGTTTAGATGAACCGGAAATCATTTTAGATATTTTTCATATTATGTATTCTCAAGGCATGATTTCAGAGGTAAAACCATTTGCCACAAAAACTGAATTGGATCGCTTGAAAATTTTTGAAAGCATGACCGAAGGAATGGAAATTCCCGAAACGGATAAAAAAATAGTTCCATTCGATATTAAGTGTAAAAAATTCAAAAAGAAATTAGAATGTACTTGTACCAGTGAAGAAGGTATTTCTAGTTACAATTTATTCAAATCTTCAGATGGTTGGAAAGCGGAATTAGGTGAGGGAAGTATAATTCAAGACACATTAATTGATTATAATTCTCCAGAAAATTTCAATCTCAATCAACATGATTTGGATTCGCTAACCGACTTTTCTCAGAAAATGTTGGACTCTATGCTCAATCTGTAACTCCAATATGAAATAAAGCATCACCTTGGTGCACTACTGGATTATTATTATGTCCAATGATATGTCCAGTATATTTTGACAACACTTTTACTTCATATTGACCGTAAGGATCATTAATAACTCCAATAGGTTGGCCTTTCATAACGGTTTCACCTGAAACAATAAATGGTTTAAATAAACCTGAACGATGGGCACGAATCCAGGAACTATCTTTTAAAAAAATACTTTCCTTATCAGAATAAGGCTCATCAATCATTCCTAAATAACGCATTAATCGTTTCGCGCCTTCTATTCCTTCACTAATGGCATAATCATCATATCGCATAGATTCTCCACCTTCAAAAACGATAATTGGCTTTCCCATTTTTGAAGCCTGTTGCCTCAATGATTTTTGAATCAAATTAGAGTTTAAAGTAAAAGGTGCTGCAAATGCTTTGGCTAATAATTCACTGTTTTTATCTTCAGAAGCATATCGAATTTGAGGGTAGTTAGTGCGAGCTCCACCACCGGTATGAAAATCTACTCCATAATCGATGAGTGGTATAATGTTTTTAGTGAAATGTCGAGCTACACGCGATGCTAACGAACCATTTGAATCACCAGGGAAACTTCGATTTACGTCCTTACCATCGGGAACTTCCCTAGAATAATTCAAAAACCCAAAAACATTTAAAACAGGAATGGCAATGACCGTTCCTTGTTGTAAATTATTGAATTGTCCTTCTGAAATCATTCTTCTTACAATCTCAATTCCATTTACTTCATCACCGTGCAAACCTCCCAAAAAGAGTAAAATTGGACCACTTTTCATACTTCTAAAAAAGTAAACCGGCATGTTAATCATCATTCCAGAAGGTAAACGGGCGATATCTAAATTCACCACTTTAGACTCTCCTTTGCGGATTCCGGTGTCGAGTAATTTAAGTTCTTCAGGCATAATTTCTGATTTACGGTAAAGCTACAAAAATTCAACGAAGGGAAATTAACAGGGTGTTCAAATTTATTTGCGTTAAAGAGTTAAAAGCGGATAGAAAAATGTTTTAACATTGAAACATTAATTGACTAAATATTCAAATCCAATTAAATTAAATGATTCATCCAAACACAGAGCTCCGAAAGGTTAGTCCTGAACTGGGTTATGGCGTTTTTGCCACTGCATACATTCCCAAGGGAAGTATAGTTTATATTAAAGATGATTTAGAATTAGTTTTTAAACCAGATGACCCTCGTAAAAAAGATCCTTTGTATAAAGAAGTCATTGAAAAATATTCCTATACAGAACCCAATGGGGACCTTGTGTTAAGTTGGGATATTGCCAAATTTGTAAATCATTGTTGCAATTGTAATATTATTTCAACTGGTTACGGTTTTGAAATTGCTATTCGAGATATTCAAGCTGGAGAAGAAATTACCGATGAGTATGGATTGTTTAATTCGGGATGGGAAATGGATTTAGTTTGTTCTAAGCCGGGATGCAGAATGAAATTAACTCCAAACGACCTTGATGAAAATTATAAAAAATGGGACGTTGCTATTAAATCTTCATTCGAGAATTTTAATAAAATAGATCAACCTCTTTTAAAATATATGAAGGAGAAAACCTATTCTAA
>CAMBFX010000188.1 GCA_945865695.1 Chryseobacterium gleum
TTTTAATATTCATTGGAGGAATTTTTTCTTTTACTCCTGTTACTCTAAATGTAATTGTATCTTGCATTTGATCCCTACCCATTGAAAGAATCACATTTATTTCGCTTCCATTTTCTGTTGCAGGTTTTCTGAGCCAAATATCTATTGTATCTCCAATTGTATTTTTATAGATAGAATGCATATTCGCTTTTGCAATGGTATCATAAGGTAAAACTGTCGCATTCCATTCTGGATAGGGTCTGTTCATTACCATTTGCAATCTTCCTGGCCAAATAAATTTAGAACTTTTTAAATATTGTTTCTCCGATAGCTCATTAAACAATCTTAAACTCACCGGCTCATTTTTTTCACCCACAACTATCGTTTCATTATGAAAAGCAATTTCCTCACTGGGTTGACTGTATTTATAATCTGAATTTCCATCCTTCAAAGCGTAAATTTTATATTCACCAGCGGATAGATTTTGCAAAGAATAATTTCCATTTGCATCTGCCTTGGCTAAGTAATCGGGAAAGTTTTTCTGAAAAGAAGTATCAGAAAGATTTTTATGTAGTAAAACCCAAACATTTTTTTCGGGAGTATTCGTAAAAGCATTGGTTACCGTTCCACTCAATTTTAAGCTATCTATAAAAGTTCCAGTAGAAAAAACATAAGTCATTCCGGCAGCGGGATTATTTTCGGTAATATCCGAAATGCAATTTCCAAAATTAATGGTGTAAGTGGTATTGGGTTTTAATTCACTATTTAATTCAATGAATAATTTTTTTCCTTTCAAAACAAAATCTGGTTTTTCTTCCATCGCTGGAGAAATAATAATTTGTTCGCCTGGATTATTTAATTTAACATACTCATCAAAAACTAAAACAATCATTTTCGAATTAAAATTCACCGAATGATTTTTCGGAGTTGTTTTCTCCTCTAATATTTGTGGAGGTGTCACATCTTTCTCACCACCCGATGGCGGAAACATCTGCGCACAGGAAGTAAGAAACACGAATAATATATATAGAGAGTTTTTCATTTGTTTGACACAGATGGCACAGATTTCACAGGTGAAAACTAATTCTTGTTAATTTTGGATTTAGAATATATTTTCTTCTTTTCTTAATCTGTGTCATCTGTATTATCTGTGTTTGCATTTTTCTTCATCATTTTAATCCGTGTAAATCCGCGGCAAATAAAACGGCCAGTTTTTCGCACAATTTCTCCAAATAAATTTTATCCGTTTCATCAAAATCATTCAAAACGTCACTATCTACATCCAAAACTCCAACGATATTATTTTTTATGTCGTAAATAGGAACCACAATCTCTGATCGTGATGCGTTACTACAAGCAATATGCCCTGGAAAAGCATCTACATCCGGAACGATAATTGTTTCTCTATTTTCCCAACAAGTTCCGCATACGCCTTTTCCTTTTTGAATACGCGTACAAGCAATCGTTCCTTGAAACGGACCTAAGACTAATTCATTTTGTTTGACCAAATAAAATCCGACCCAAAAAAAGTTAAAAGTTTGTTTTATACCTGCAGAAATATTTGAGAGATTAGCCACAAGGTCTCTTTCTCCTTCTATTAATGCATAAATTTGTGGTAAAAGAGATTCGTATTTCTCTTTTTTAGTATTTCCCGAAGTAATTAATTCTTCTGCCATCGGGAGCAAAAGTAATTCAATTACTGAGTGCAGGCGAGGGTAGCCACACTGACTTTTGTACCATCGAGTTTTAATAATTCGTTCACACAAGCTTCTATGGTTGCTCCGGTGGTGATCACATCATCAATTAAAAGGATATGTTTACCTTTTAAAGATTCAGGATTTTTTACAGCAAACACAGTTTCCACATTTTGCCATCTTTCATAGCGAGATTTGCGAGTTTGAGAGTCAGAATTGGCCTTACGAATCAAATTTTTACTTGCTTCAATTTCCATAGATTTAGCCACTCCTTTAGCAATCACCATCGACTGGTTGTAGCCTCTTTTTCGTTCTTTTTGGGGATGAAGCGGAACAGGTATCACCGCATCAATTCCTCGAAAATAATCCGAATCCTTTAAAACATTGCCCAATTCATTTCCCAATTCCTCGCCTAAATCAGTATTTCCTTTGTATTTTAATTCATGCAACATGTGTTGAACTCCTGCGCCTTTGATGAAGTAGAGAAGAGAAGTTGACGATTCAACCTTCGTTCTTCCTCTAAATAATTTATGGACAGGATTTTCTCGAAAAGTATGAAAATCGGTGCGTGGCATCGAAGCTCGGCAATCAATGCAAATAACTTTTTCATTCTTTAAAAGGTTTTTTGAGCAACCCGCACAAAGGTTTGGATAAAATAAAGCCAGTAAATCTTGTAACATTTTTTATGAATTTTCGTTTGTTAATCAGTTGTAATTCCCTCTTATCTTCGCAGCGAAATTAGATTTACCACTTTTAATAATATTTAACTTAAGTTAAGAAAATGGAAACCACTCAAAAAAAACCGAAAGACGCACTTTACATGACTATTATCATTCTTCTTGTGTTGGCAAGTGGATTTTTCTGTTGGCAAATGGTTTCCTATATGCCTTATAAAGCACAACTAGAATCTTGTTCAAACGATAATGCAGTTTTGAAAAAAGATATTCAAGAATATACCAAAATGTTGGCCGATGCTGGATTTGGAGATGCCAAAGATTTGAAGGAAGATCTTTCTGTTTTATTATCCGATTTCAAATCCTTGGAAACCGATAACGATACGTTAAATGAGAAAATCAATACTCAAAAAGCCAAAATTCAAGAATTAATGGACCAGGTGGAAAGAAATAAGGGAGATAGATATGCGATTATTAAATTGCAAAAAGAAGCCGGAACTTTGAGAAGCATCATGCAAAGTTATGTTCACACTATCGATTCATTGAATACATTAAATGTAAAACTCATTGGGGAAATAAAAGATAAGGATGATAAAATTGTTTCTGTTACTAAGGAAAAAGATGAGATCTCGAATGAAAAAGATAAGCTTCAAGATAAAGTAACCAAAGGAGCAAAACTTCAAACTTCGGGATTATATGCAAAAGCTATTCGTGTTCGTGATAGCGGCAAACAAACCGATACAGAGCGTGCAGGTCGTGCTGATATGGTTAAAGCTTGCATGACTATTTTAGAAAACCCAATGACAAAAGCGGGAACTAAGAATGTTTATATGGTGGTTTTAAAGCCAGATGCAACGGTGTTAACTGAGGCGCCTTCTTCAACTTTTGATGCCGGTGGATTGAGTTCACAATTCTCATTGATGCGTGAAATTGATTATCAAAATCAAACTATGGATCTTTGTATGTATGCCGATGTGAAAGATGATCTTCCAAAAGGAACTTATATCGTTCAGATATACTGCGATAAAATGTTGATTGGCAAGACGACATTTACATTGAAGTAATTTTTTCATTAGCTAATTAGCTAATTAGCCAATTAGCTAATTATCTTTGCCCCCATGTCATTCAAACGCTTTACCATTACCGCTGCGCTTCCCTATGCCAACGGCCCTTTACACATCGGTCATATTGCGGGATGTTATCTCCCAGCTGATATTTATACTCGCTATCTCCGTTTGGGAAATAAGGATGTAAAATTCATTTGTGGTTCAGATGAACATGGTGTTCCCATTACTATCAAAGCGAAAAATGAAGGAATCACTCCGCAACAAGTGGTTGACAAGTACCATAAAATAATGGGCGATGCTTTTAAGGAATTTGGAATTTCTTTTGATATCTATTCTCGCACTTCCAGTAAAACACATCACGAAACAGCTGCCGATTTTTTTAAAACACTTTATGATAAAGGAGTTTTTACTGAAGAAATCACCGAACAATATTTTGACGAAAAAGCCAATCAATTTCTAGCAGATAGATACATTGTTGGAACTTGTCCGAAATGCGCCAATGAAAATGCTTATGGAGATCAATGCGAAAAATGCGGATCATCATTAAACGCAACGGATTTAATTAATCCAAAATCAAAATTGAGTGGAGAAAAACCGGTTTTAAAAAAAACAAAAAATTGGTTTTTACCATTAGATAAAATTCAACCGCAACTCGAAAAACACATCGAATCTCATAAGGAAGATTGGAAATCGAATGTGTATGGTCAATGTACATCTTGGTTAAAACAAGGATTACAACCTCGAGCAATGACACGTGATTTGGATTGGGGAGTGAAAGTTCCGGTAGAAGGTGCCGATGGAAAAGTATTGTATGTTTGGTTTGATGCGCCTATTGGATATATTTCTGCCACCAAAGAATTATTAAAAGACGATTGGAAAAAATATTGGTGCGATAAAGAAACAAAACTCGTTCATTTTATAGGGAAAGATAATATTGTTTTCCATTGTTTGATTTTTCCAGCTATGTTAATGACGCATGGCGATTATATTTTACCAGAGAGCGTTCCTGCCAATGAATTTTTAAATTTAGAAGGCGATAAAATTTCCACTTCGCGCAATTGGGCGGTTTGGTTGCATGAATATTTAAAAGAATTTCCCAATAGAGAGGATGAATTGCGTTATGTGCTAACGGCAATTGCTCCCGAAACATCAGACAGTGAATTTACTTGGAAAGATTACCAAGCAAGAGTGAATAATGAATTGGTAGCGATACTTGGTAATTTTGTGAATCGTGTCATCACATTGATGAATAAATATTACGAAGGAAAAATTCCTGGTTCAGGAAAAATCGACATCCTAGATAAAAATGTGCACGATGCCATTGGAAAAGCGTATGATTCTATTGTGAATAATGTAGAAAATTATAAATTCAGAAATGGATTATCAGAGGTGATGGATTTGGCTCGTTTTGGAAATAAATATTTAACGGATAACGAACCTTGGAAAATTATCGGAACAGACCCAACAAAGGCACAACACGTCTTAGTAGATTCATTAATGATTATTGCGCATTTGGGCGCTTGTATACAACCATTCCTACCGTTCACTTCCAAAAAGATTTTTTCTCTCTTGAAAATGGAGAAAAGCGAATACAAATGGAACGATGAAATTGATTTTCAAGCGGGGCACCAACTAGGTCTACCTGAATTATTATTTAAGAAAATTGAAGATTCTGAAATTGATTTTCAATTGGAAAAATTAGCAGTAAGTAAAAATGCGATAGCCGCCATAAAAAAAGATTTAAACGCGGCCAAGGAATCTATTTCTTACGATGATTTCATCAAAATGGATATTCGTGTGGGAGAAATTAAAGATGCCGAGAAAGTTCCGAAGGCGGATAAACTTTTAAAGCTAACGGTTGATACGGGAATTGATGTGCGCACTGTTGTTTCTGGAATTGCAGAATTTTACAAACCCGAAGATATCATTGGTAAAAAGGTGAGTATTTTAATTAACCTTGCACCAAGAAAAATCAAAGGCATCGAATCGCAAGGAATGATTTTAATGGC
>CAMBFX010000189.1 GCA_945865695.1 Chryseobacterium gleum
CTTCGTTTATCAAATCCCTTAAATGATTTTTTTGATCTTAATTTTTATGTGATTTATGGTCAACTTTCTGCCAATGAAAGGTCATTAACAAATGTGGAAAGAAATCTTAATTTTCAATCAGAAATTAGAATTGGTGGAATAAGCGTTTCTTATAATTTTCAAAATTTCAGAAAATCAAAAGACAGAATTTTAGAGCCCTATCTTTCGGCAGGATTTGAATCCTTTGAATTTTTATCCAAAATAGATTTATTCGATCAATATGGAAACCGATATAATTATTGGTCGGATGGTTCTATTCGCAATTTAGCTGAAGATGATCCGAATTCCGCTTCTTCTATTCTTCTTAACCGTGATTATGTTTATGAATCTGATTTGAGAGAACAAAATGTGGATGGATTTGGAAAATACAGAGAACGATCATGGGCTTTTCCTGTAGGAGTTGGCGCATTAATTCATTTGAACGAAAGATGGAAATTTAGAATAGGAACTTCCATGCATTTTTCAGTCACAGATTTAGTAGATAATGTTTCCTCTGAAAGTGTGGGGAACCGTGTGGGAGATTCAAAAAATGACAAATTTCTATTCACCCATTTTTCTGTCAATTATGATTTGCAAAGATTAACGGAAGAAGAAGAAGAGCCTATCATGGATGAAAATAGGAATGACCTATTTGATATTCTTGCAAAAGATACGGTGGATACAGATGAAGATGGTGTGGTAGATTTTATCGATTTCTGTCAATATACTGGTAAAGGTATTCCTATAGATGTTAGAGGGTGTCCATTGGATAAAGATGCCGACCGTGTATTCGATTTTAAAGATGATGAATTAACAACTGCACCAAGAGTATATGTAAATGAAAAAGGAGTAACCGTTACCGATGAAATGATCTATGAAAGGTATTTGCGTTATACTGATACCACTGGAAATTACACAGGTAAAATCGAAAATATAGTAGAAAGTAGAACTGATCTTGGATATAGCAACAAACCTAACGACACTTCTTCAAATAATATTAAACCACTCAACTATGTTATTGTTTTAGGTACTCAAGAAAAAAGTATTTCTGCCAATGATTTACATAAATATTTAGGCTATAAAGATTTTAGAATGATTACGAAAGGCGATACCGTGTATTATATTGTTGGGAATTATGACAATTTAGCCGATGCCGTTAAACGCAAATATGATTTAGAAAAAGATGGAGTGAAAACAAATGGAATTGCGTCTACAAATGGAACTAATTTAACTAATGTTCCAGATAAAGCATTTCCTCCTGTTGATGGTGGAAATAATACTGCCAATCATGATGTTGTTTTCCGAGTGCAAATTGGTGCTTTCTCTAAAAAACTTTCTGATAATATTTTCAAAGATGTTCCTGATTTAATTGTTATCCCTGGAGACGATGGAATTACTCGATATTATAGCGGGGCGTTTAGTGATGTTATAAAAGCTTCAGAAAGAAAAATAAATATGTTGGATAAAGGTTTTGAAAAATCTTTCGTTGTAGCTTATCAGGATGGAGCACGTAAACCCTTAGGCGAAGTGGGAGTAGAAATGATTCAAAAGGAAAATATAGACGAAAGCCAAGACGTAAAAAATACATCCATAGATAAATCAAAAATAAAATACAAAATTCAAGTAGGGGCTTATAAAAATGAAGTTCCTACACAAATGCTCGACAAATATTTAACTATTGGCGGAGTAACTCCACTTCGAGATGGAGATATCACCAAATATTTATCGGGAAACTTTAATAGCAAAGAAGAGGCTTTGAAATCAATGGAGTCTATTGTTAAAGCAGGGATAACAGATGCGTTTGTAGTTTCCGATTACAATGGCAAAATATTAACCATGGATGAATTAAAATCATTGCTAAATGAATAATGGCACGCCATTTGTTTGTTAATTCATATTAAAACTCTTAAAAAAAAATAGTATGCGTAAAATTATTGCACCAATCATTCTCACATTTACTTTATTATTGGTAAATTCAATAGCAAATGCTCAAAGCACTGCTAGTGATACTACAAAAAAAGAAACGAAATTGGTTCCCAAGAATAAAGTAAAGATGAATAAGAAGTTAAAAGCAGAACCGTTTAAACATAAGGACTCAACAAACTCCAATCAAAATAAAATTAACGTAAATGAAGATGGAGTAAGACAAATTAAAAAAGATGCAAAGGGAACAAAAACAAATGATACGCCTACTAATGATCAACCAAAAAATGAAATGAAGAATAAAAAGGCTAAATCAACAGTTCAAGAAAAATAATTTAAAAGACGATGCTGAATAAAAAAGTCCCAACTTTCGAAGGGACTTTATTATTTTCAGAAATTCCATTTTATTTTTTAGACTTTTTGCTTTCTTTCTTTTTCAATTTTTTCTTCGCTTCGGCAGCTTGCTTTTTTTCAATGGATTCTTCATCAATCTTCAACTTCTTCACTTTAATTTCACCCTTATCCACCTTTTTCATGATGTCTTCCATCACTTTATCTTCTCCCTTAGGATCATACTCTATTTTTAAGTCTGCCCCACCTAGTCTTGATGCTGTTTGCCATAAAAATGTTTTAGTTCCACCAATGTATTTACTAATCACATTGTAGGCTGTTTCACCACATTCTCGATGAATTAATTTTACCAAATATTTTCCCTCACGAACACTCATGCTTTTTACAGCATTCTCAAATTGAGCCATAGCTAAATCTTTTTGATGTTCAATGAATCTTTTTCTTTCTTTTCTTTTCTCCAAAGAAACCAGGGTTGAATCGTAATTTTCAGAAATATCTGCAATCAATCGAGCATAAGGATACATTCTTTTTATATAACGCAAATCCTTTTCATATTTTTCTTTGTAAACCTCATCCATGATGACCAAATCTGGCAATGAAATAATCCAAATGGTATCACCATTAATTACTTCATAAGTAACCAAACGTTCTTTACTATCAGTATTAATTTCTGGATTAGTTTTTTTTACTTCTTTGGTTTGGTTTTTATGAAAATCAGACACCCATCCCCAAGAAGATTCTTGACCATAAACAAAGTTTAGGTGTATGAATAAAAAAAGAAAAATTATACTTCGTTTCATATCTTCTTAAACGCTAAAAACTGAAAATAGTTTATTTCAAATTATACTTTTTATTCACATTCGGTTTCGCTTCCAGTTAGAACCTGCTTGCGAAATTAAATTCCTTTTACCTTCTACTTTGGTCTTGGTGATTACCTCAGCCGCAACCATTGCAGCAATCTCCTGTAATTCTGAATCTTTTCCATTTAGCATTTCATTATTGAAATGATGCTTTATAAAGTTAGTGTCAAATTTTCCAGAACGGAATGCTTCGTGTTGAATAGCAAAAGAACAAAACGATAAGGTTGTTTCTACTCCAGAAATATGGTATTCGTCAATAGCACGAACCATCATTTCAATGGCTTGTTCTCTTGTGGGTGCATGAACAATCAATTTGGCAATCATTGGATCATAAAAAATCGGAATCTCCATACCTTCTTCAAAAGCATCATCTACACGAACACCAGGGCCGGATGGAATTTTATATTCATCTAATCTGCCCATATCAGGTAAGAAATTGTTTTCAGGATCTTCGGCACAAACACGTACTTCTATGGAATGTCCGTTTATTTTTAAATCGTTTTGAGTAAAAGATAATTTTTCGCCTCGAGCCACTTTAATTTGTTCCGCCACTAAATCCAAGCCGGTGATCATTTCTGTAACGGGATGTTCTACTTGTAAACGTGTATTCATCTCGAGGAAATAAAAATTTAATTTATCATCTATCAAAAATTCTACAGTTCCTGCTCCTATATATCCACAAGCTTTTGAAATATTCACAGCACATTCTCCCATTGCTTTTCTTAATTCTGGAGTAAGAACAGAAGAAGGTGCTTCCTCCACTAATTTTTGATGTCTACGCTGAATAGAACATTCTCTTTCGAAAAGATAAACCACGTTTCCATGCTTATCGGCCAAGACTTGAATTTCAATATGTCGAGGAGAAGTCACAAATTTTTCAATGAACACTGAACTATCTCCGAAAGCAGATTCTGCTTCACTCATGGCACGTTTCATTTGCTCTTCGAATTCACTTTCATTTTCAACAATACGCATTCCTTTTCCACCACCACCAGCAGATGCTTTTACCAATACGGGAAAACCAATTTTCGCAGAAATATTTTTAGCTTCTTTCAAATCACTTATCGCGCCATCAGAACCTGGAACAAGAGGAATATTATTTTTTTGCGCGGTATCTTTCGCGGCCAATTTACTTCCCATTAAATCCATCGCTTCAGCAGTAGGGCCTATGAATTCAATCCCCGCATTTTTTACTTTACGAGCGAAATCCGAATTTTCAGAGAGAAAACCATAACCAGGATGAATGCCATCCACATTCAATGATTTTGCCACTTCAATAATTTTGTCACCTTTCAAATAACTTTCTTTACTGGGAGCAGGCCCAATACAAACCGCTTCATCAGCAAATCTTACAAATGGTGCGTTTTTATCTGCTTCACTATAAACTGCAACGGTTTTTATTCCCATCTGGCGACAAGTACGCATGATACGGAGAGTAATTTCTCCTCTGTTAGCAATTAGAATTTTTTTCACGATTTAAAATTTTTAATGGCATTCAAATTAATACTTTTCAATAAATTAAATTATCATCTATCGACAAATCTTTTATACATAAATGCTCGACCAGAACCCGACTTTAAATATTTTTCAAAATTATATGCTTTATATTTATCATTAAATTGAATTAATAACATTAATTCTAGAGGCAAACGAGTACTTGTATATTCTACTTCCTTTTTGTTGTGACGTTTTAATCTTTCATCAAAATTTTTAGTACAACCAACATAATGCGAATTGTCTGAACATTTAAGAATATATACTACCCAAGTTTCTTTCATTTCAATTAAACTGAATCATATTATCTCACCTACGCAAATGCGGTTATTAACCGCCATAGCTCACCGAAACTACTGATAATTAAAAAGCCTCAGATTTCTCTGAGGCTTTTAATGCTCACCGATTTGCTTCGGTGAGCGAAGGCGGTCCGGACGAGACTTTCCAGATTACCGTAATATTTTTAGGCTTAATTTTTTATAATTAAGCTCATATTAAATGGTGAAGTAATGGTGAAATCCGCATAAATTCTCTGAAATTGCTAGCTTCCAACCCTTCTATCAATGAACATAACAAAGATATATATTATAATGTAAAAATGCAAGAAAAAGCATAAATATTTTTTATTGCAGAAATGCAGATGCGATTTTTTGAAAACTTATAAATTATTTTAAATACAGTTTTAATATGGCATTTAAATGTATTTAATTGAATATTTAAATACAATTAAAATTGGTCAGCAAAGGGTCAATAAAG
>CAMBFX010000190.1 GCA_945865695.1 Chryseobacterium gleum
CCAAATTTCTGCTTTGGTACATTGTACAGAAATAAGCTCCTGTATGATCAGATGTTTTTCCGAATCGGTAAAATATTTACCCGCTTTTTGAATGATTCCTTTAGACATATTTTACACTTTTTAGTGTAAACCTATTTCAGGACAAGACATTATTAATTAAAAAACTAAATGTCAATCTGTGTTAACCGTTGTAATTTTAATAAAAAGAAAATAGATTATAGAGTATAACCCCTCTGTCTCGAAGACTCGACATCTCCCCTATGATAAGGGGAGAATTGCCTTATTCATTCAAAAATTAAATGTCAATCTGTATTAACCGTTGTAATTTTAATAAAGACAAAAGAAAATAGGTTATAGCGTATAACCCCTCTGTCTCGAAGACTCGACATCTCCCCTATGATCGGGGGAGAATTGCCTTATTAATTCAAAATACCACCTAGATATAATTAGGATTAATCTACGTATCAAACTCCAAGATTATTAATTTAGGGACACTCAATTTTTCAGCACCCCAATCTACGAATCATCGCAGGTGTAATTTGGAAAATTCAGATCAATTTCCTGTTTTTCGATTCTTTCTTATAACCGAAAATTTAGAACGTAATCAAAAAATTAGGCGTATTTTTTAGATTATAATCTAAATATTAGGCGTAATTTTTGGAAAATAAATCTTGTTTCATTACCTTTGTTCAAATTAATGTTATGATTAGCAGATTATTACAGCAAAATATAAAAGAAGCCTGCTTTAAATCAAAGGTAATCATCCTTTTAGGAGCTCGGCAAGTGGGCAAAACTACGCTATTAAAAAATTTACAAAATGAACTGCAAGTAAAATCTAATTGGTTGAATGCTGATGAAGGAGATGTGTTAGACGAATTGACAAAAGCAAATACCAGTTCGAGATTGATGCAATTTTTAGGAGAAGAAAATGAACTCGTGATTATTGATGAAGCGCAACAAATTCCAGCTATCGGAAAGAAATTAAAATTGTTGCATGATAATTTTCCGGATAAACAATTTATTGCCAGTGGTTCTTCTGCGTTTGAATTAAAAGATAAAACCAACGAACCTTTAACCGGAAGAAAAATCACTTTTCATCTCTATCCCATTTCGTATGAAGAATTAAAAAATCATACTTCTAAAACAGAAATCAATAGAACGATTAATTCACGTTTGGTATTTGGAAATTATCCCGAAATAATAAATAATCCAGGTAGAGAAAGAGAAATTTTAATTGAAATAGCCAACAGTTATCTCTATAAAGACATTTTGAAAATGGATGGAATAAGAAAATCCAACCATCTCGAAAAATTATTACAAGCACTCGCTTTTCAATTGGGAAATGAAGTAAATTTTCATGAACTCGCCCAAACAATTGGCAATATTGATACCGCAACTGTAGAAAAATATCTCGATCTGCTCGAAAAAACTTTTGTGATTTTCAAACTGCCCGCCTTTAGTAGAAATCTTAGAAATGAAATTAAAAAAGGTAAAAAATATTATTTCTATGACAATGGAATCAGAAATGTATTGTTGAGCAATTACGCTTTACCCGATATGCGCTTAGATAAAGGCGCACTCTGGGAAAATTACCTTATTTCTGAAAGAATGAAATTCAATGCTTATCATTCGCGACATCCGAATTCCTATTTCTGGCGCACTCACGACCAAGCAGAAATAGATCTGATTGAAGAACAAAATGGAATCATGAACGCTTATGAAATAAAGTGGAAAGAAAATAAAGTGAAATTTCCGAATTCATTTTTGGAGGCCTATCCGCAACATACTACAAAAGTGATCAACCTAGAAAATTTTTCGAAATTTATCTCGAAATAATAAATCCTTTTTAAAAAATAAATCATTCTTTGTTTCAAAATGACTAAAATATTTATCCTGTTCGATTAAAATTCAATACTATTGCTAAAATAAGTTATTTTTACCCATTAAATGAAACAAAAGCTATCGCATTTTGCGATACCTTACAAAAAGCATAAATCGATGGCCAAAAAATCAAATAAAATAAACATTATACCACAGGAAGTTTTGATTAGTAAAATATATTTTTTGCGAGAACAAAAAGTAATGTTGCTAGAAAATTAATAGGTTACAAAATACCAAAGAAGAAGAAAAAAAAATAAATTAGTTAAATGTGGTACCTCCTCGCCCCTTTCCGATTACTCTATAAAATCTATTTTGCCATCGTTTTTATGGTGATTGGATTACTAATGTATCCCATTTTTAAAATTTTAGTGCAACGAAAAGAATGGAATCCTATCACCCTTTTTTTACAGAAATATTTATATGTAGGTTTATTACAGATTTTCTTTTTCATTAGGATTCGCACCAAAGGGAAAAATAAATTACCGAAAACTGCAGGCGTTATTGTAGCCAACCATAGTTCGTTTTTTGATATTGTGGCTACTTATCGCGCATTTGATAGGCGCAAATTTGTTTTTTTAGCGAAATATGAAATTCGAAAAATGCCATTTGTAGGTGCGTTTTTTAAGAATGATAATTTGAATATTACCATTGAGAGAGGAAACAAAGTGGATGCAGCTATTGCCTTAGAAAAAATGGGGAAACGAATAGATGAAGGCTATCATGCCTTAATATATCCTGAGGGAACTCGATCCAAATTTGCACCTAAGATGCGTGAATTTAAGTCGGGTGCTTTTCGATTAGCCATACAAAAACAGGTAGCTATTACTCCTGTCACTTACCTCGATAATTGGCAGATTTTAGGAGATTTAGGAAAACTTTGGGGATGGGCGCGCCCTGGCATCACTCGAGTGGTGATTCATGATCCTATTGAAACAAAAGGCATGACTGAAGAAGATTTATTACCTTTGATGAATCGTGTGCATTTGATTATTGAAACTGAAATGAAAAAAGCACATCCAAAATATTTTAAAGAATCATGAGTGTAGATATCAAAACAGTAGAAAAATTAGCTGACTTATCAAAATTAGAATTTGATGAAGCTTCCAAAAAAGAATTGGTGAATGATTTGAATCGTATTTTGGGTTTCATTGATAAATTGAATGAATTAGATACTGAAAATGTAGAGCCACTCATTTACATGAATGATGATGTTAATTCATTTAGAGAAGACGAAGATAAAATTGACATCACGCAAGATCAAGCATTGAAAAACGCACCTGATAAAGATTCGGATTATTTTAGAGTGCCGAAGGTGTTGAGTAAGTAGTTTAGTTAGTTATTTTAGTTTAGTTTAGTTAGTTGTGTTGGTTATTTTGGTTGTGTTAGTTGCGTTAGTTGTGTTAGTTAGAAAGTTCGAGAGCAAAAATTAGAATAACAGAAGCCATTTTTTTTTCAATTAAAAATTCAGATAATTTCATTTTTTAATCAACCATTTTGAATGGATTGGGTATTTAATGCGCCAAAAAAGTAGAATAAAATAATTTGTGTATATTTGACTATTGACAGTCAATAGTCAAATATATATGAGTACTGAAAAACAAATCATTAAGCTCTTCTCCGCCTGCCAAGAACTCACAGTCAAGCAGCTCGTGGACGATACTGGAGCATCCAAACAAATGGTTCATTTAGTTTTAAATAAATTATTAGCTGCCGATCGAATTGAAAAATTAGGTCGAGCACCCAAAACTATTTATCGCTGGATTACCGAACGACATTATGTAAGTGAAGCCTCTGAAATTTATTTACCTGAAATGGATTTCCTGAAAAAACATTTTCTATTGGTAGATGCAACTGGAAAAATTTTGGAGGGGTGGCCAGCCATTGAATATTGGTGTAATCAAAGAAATTTGCCACATAAAAAAACGGTGGATGAATTTATAACTACGAAAAAAAAGTATCTATCTTATTTCAATATTCATGGGTATATCAACGGAACTGAAAAACTAAAAACAACCAAAGGTTACGATAAAATTTATCTTGATCATCTATTTTATCTAGATTTCTATGCAATAGAAAAATTTGGAAAAACAAGATTGGGAACACTACTCCATTATGCCAAACAAGGACAAAGTAAATATTTAATGAAAATAATGATGCAAGAAATTGCAGATAGAATTGTTGAATTTGTAGAAAAACAAAAAGTAGATGCCATTGGATTTGTTCCTCCCACCATTCGAAGAGAAGTGCAAATCATGAAATTCATTCAAGCAAATTTGAAAATAAATCTTCCTATACTAGAAATAAAAAAAATTAGCGGATTAATACCCGTTCCACAGAAATCTCTTTCTAAATTAGAAGAAAGAATTGCGAATGCTGATAATACTTTTGCAATCACTGAAAGGAAACAATTTAAGCATGTGATTCTAATTGATGATGCGGTAGGTTCAGGCTCTACATTAAATCAAATTTCAAAAAAACTAAAAGCAAAAAAGACTGCTAAAAAAATTACTGCATTAGCAATTGTAGGAAGTTTCAAAGGATTTGATGTGGTGACAGATGTTTAAATAAAGTTAAGATGGTTATGTTGGTTTAATTGGTTAGGTTAGTTTTGTTAGTTTTGTTGGTTTTGTTAGTTATGTTAGTTATGTTAGTTATGTTAGTTAGGTTGGTTTAGTTGGTTTTGTTGGTTTTGTTAGTTAGGTTAATTAGGTTGTCCCAATTAATTCTATTTAGAATGTAACATAAATTGCCCATTGCTGGGTAAAAAGCAAAAAAAATTTGCCATTAAAAAAACCGTAATTACAGAATAGTAAGTTGCTTTTTTATATTCCATTTCATTTTTTTTAATTCATCCTTCGATACCCGCCAGAATGAATGAATTCATCTTTCGGGCTGGCACTTCGAAGACTTCGCTACTCAGGACGACACTCTCCATTTTCACATTATCCAATTTACAAATTTGCACATCAAATCTTCCCCTTCTTTATTTCCTCCACCACTCCCGGATCCAATAACGTAGATGTATCTCCCAAATTTCCTAATTCCCCCTCTGCAATTTTTCTTAAAATTCTTCTCATGATTTTTCCACTACGCGTTTTTGGTAAACCAGTTACTATTTGAATTTTATCGGGTTTTGCAATCGGACCAATTTCTTTATTCACCTCAGCGATGATTTCTTTTCTTAAAACTTCATCATTCGCAATTTTTTCTGTAGCGATGACATAAGCATAAATTCCTTGTCCTTTTATTTCATGAGGATATCCTACCACTGCACTTTCTACAATGAGCGGATGTTGATTGATGGCAGATTCTACTTCCGCTGTTCCGATGCGATGCCCAGAAACATTAATCACATCATCTACTCTTCCTGTAATTCGATAATATCCATCTTCATCACGTTTGCATCCATC